>NZ_JBGCCP010000052.1:0-57426 GCF_041262705.1 Catenulispora sp. MAP12-49
TGCCAGGGGGACCTGGTGGGAGAGTAGGACGCGGCCGGACTAAATTTCACAGTAGGCCCCCGATGGGTTTCCATCGGGGGCCTACTGCTTTTCCGCGCTCGTCTTCGATGCCGGGCGTAGCCGGGTGCTGCCTTGGGCTGCGCGGCCGGCTGTGGGCCGCGGTTGAGATCTTGGTTCGTACGCCCGCCGTACCTCGCCGATCCCCGCAGGTCCTGGGGCTGAGCTGAAGCAGAGTATTGACATCCGCGGGCTCGCGGTTTATCTCTTTACCTATGACGATAGATAAACAGGTAAGTGGCGGCGAGGGGTCGCCGATCGAGTTCCGGCTGGACCCGGGGTCGGGCGTGCCGACCTACCTGCAGCTCGTCCAGCAGGTCGAGCACGCGCTCCGGCTTGGTTTTCTGGAGCCCGGCGACCGGCTGCCGAAGGTCAAGGAGGTCGTCGCCGGGTTGGCGATCAACCCGAACACGGTTCTCAAGGCCTACCGGGAACTCGAACGCAAAGGGCTGGCGGTCGGCCGTCCCGGGCAGGGCACCTTCGTTGACGGGACGCTCGGCACCACGCCGTTGCGGGAGCAGCAGACGTTGCGCCGGGCCCTCACGGCCTGGATGCGCAGGGCCGACGAGGCCGGACTCGACGAGGACGGCATGGTGGCCCTGTTCACCAGCGCTCTGCACGATTTCCGCGCCGAGAGCACCGATCGCACCGGGACGGCGGGAGATTCGGGGGTGATCGCATCATGATGGGGATGCCGGAGGAGAGTCTGGCTTTGGAGGCGAGCGGGCTGGGCAAGCGTTACGGGTCGACGTGGGCGCTCCGCGACTGCGGGCTGTCCATCCCCGAGGGACATGTAGTCGCGTTGGTCGGTCCCAACGGATCGGGCAAGACCACCCTGCTGCACCTGGCTGTCGGGCTGGTCACGCCGACCACCGGTCGAGTGCGTGTCCAAGGCGGCCTGGATGCCGGAAGCCTTGAGGCGCTGGGACGTGTCGCCTTCGTAGCCCAGGACACCGCGCTCTATCCGAGCCTGTCGGTTGCCGACATGCTGCACCTGGCTCGCAACCTGAACGCCGACTTCGACTCGGTACGCGCCCAGGCCCGTATCGCAGAGCTCGACATCCCGTCGGCGCGCAAGGTCGGCAAGCTCTCCGGCGGGCAGCGCGCCCAAGTCGCGCTGACCCTCGCCCTGGCCAAACGTCCCCGGCAGCTGATCCTGGACGAGCCGCTGTCCAGCCTCGATCCGTTGGCCCGTCACGACTTCATGGCGGCGCTCATGGCCGCCGTCGCCGAGGACGGCATCTCGGTCATCTTCTCCTCCCACGTCGTCGCCGAGTTGGAACGCGTCTGCGACTACCTGGTGGTCCTGGCCTCCGGCCGGGTACAGGTCGCCGGCGAGGTCGACGATCTGCTCGCCTCCCACCAGCTCTACACCGGTCCGGCCGCACATGCCGACCGGATCGCGGCGGCTGTGCCCGTCGTGCGCGACCGGCGCGCCGAAGCCCAGGCCCACCTCCTCGTCCGGACCAGCGGGCGACGAGCAGAGGCGCCGACCGGCTGGGAGGTACACCAGGTCGGCTTGGAGGAAATGGTTCTGGCCTACCTTCGCGACCCTGGCGCATCCGCGCTGCCCGGACCCCGTGAGCTGACAGGAAAGGGAGCCCGACCGTGACCACAGCAGTGACCCGACCCACCGCCGCGCCGAGCCGGTCATCTCGGCCGACGCTGCGCGCTCTGGCCTGGGTGACCTGGCGCCAGCACCGGACCGCCTTGGTCGGGCTGATCGGCGTTCTCGTGCTCTGCGCGCTGTTGCTGCTGCAGAACGGCCTCGCGATGCATGCCGACTTCCGCAGGTTGGGCCTGGCCGACTGCGTGCCGGGCCGCCAGAACCAAGCGTGCCCCGTCAGTATCGACGCGTTCCACCACGACCTGGACCTCGTCACCCGCCTCACCGCGGTCCTCTTCCCGCTCCCGCTACTGTTCGGCATGTTCCTCGGTGCGCCGCTGATCGCCCGGGAATACGAGTCCGGCACCCACCGGTTCGCGTTCACCCAGGGCGTGGGCCGGACTCGCTGGCTGGTCACGAAGATCACCTTGCTCGCGATGCTCACGGTCGTGTCCGCCGGTACCTTCGCCGCCATCGTCATGTGGTGGTACGGGCCGCTCGTGGCGTCGCACGGTCGGCTGGGAGAGGGAAACCTGACCTATGAGGTCTATGGCGTGGTCTTCGTCAGCCGCGCCCTGTTCGCACTCGCTCTCGGCATCTTCGCCGGTGCGCTGATCCGCCGCGTGGTGCCGGCGATCGCGGCGACACTCGCGGGTTGGGTCGCCGTCTTCGCGGTGACCTTCCTCAGCCTACGACCACGCTTCCTCACGCCGCGTACGGTCGTCGACGCGATGGCACCGGGCATCAATCCGTGGGTCATCGCCGAGAAATGGACCGCGCCTGACGGACACGTGCTCACCACGACGGAGAAGATCTCCATGTTGCAGAACGCGACCTCGACGCCCGGCCCCACGCGGGACACGTACGCCTACCTGGCCCACCAGGGATACAGCTACAAGGCGAGCTACTTCCCGCAGAGCCGATTCTGGACTTTCCAAACCATCGAGGCCAGCAGCCTGGCGATCCTGTCCTTCCTGCTAATTATCGCCGCAGTCTGGCTCGTTCGGCGACGTGGTACGTAAGCGGCGACACCACCGAAGACGCGATCGTGCCCCGAACGGCACCGTCAGCGCGATCGTCATCCATCCTGCCTGACGCTCAACGGGCCCGAGCCGACCCCAGGAGTAATCGCAGAGCTGCCCTAGCCACGGCTGCTTGACGATAGCTTCGCTGACCAACCTGCCCTGCTGCACACGACACCATCGACGCAGCCGGCATGATCGTCTAGCCTTGGCGGCTATGCCAGCCTCCTTTCTGTCGTTGTTCGACGAGCTCGAAGCCTCGGCGCGCAATGAGGACCCGCGCCGGTTTCAGCAGCGGTTCGGCGAGATCTGGACGGCGGCTCAGGATCTCGGCCCCGAGGAGCTGACCGCCGGGGTCGAGCGAATTGCGACGTTCCTCGGCGGCTGCTGGGGCATCTTCGCCAAGTCGGCGGTGCTGGCCGGTGCTCTGGTCGAACGTGGCGGCTCTCCGGTGCCGCTCGCTGGCGTGCTGCCCAAGCGTGCGGCGGTCGCCATGGAGCGGCAGGTGCAGTTCCCCGGCGTGTGGGCTGCGGCGACCAGGGGCAGGCCGTTGCCGGATCCTGCCGGTGGTCTGTCCGGATTGGTCGATGCCGGGATGCGGATCAAGAAGAAGGCAAAGCGCACCGGCCTGTCCGAGGACGAGTGCTTCATCGTCAGCGTCTCCTGGTTCGACACCGAGGAGTGGCTGAAAGCCCTGATCACCGTTCTGGCGCTGCGTGACTTCCGCGCCGCGATGGGCGAACACGACAGGATCCGCGTCCGCGACGCAGCCGCCGCGATCGCCCACGACGTCCAGCGCGCCCACTGGGTACTCGGCCTGAGTGTCGTCCTCGACGACGAACCGCTCATCGTGCTCGATCCGTCCTCCGGGCGAGGCTTCCGGCTGACGATGAGCGGTGTCGGCGACAACCACCAGCTCCACACGCTCCTCGCCGATCGCCTGATGGGTCCGGGGCTGCTCGACGGTGAGCGCCCCGGCGATGCCTGGGTCGCGGCGGCTTCCACCGCGCACCCCACTCCGCCCGGCAACGACCCCATCTACCGACGGTTCCGACTCTTCGACGGAACCGGTGCGTACGTGTACCCCGAGGGCCGGCCCGCGGACATCGAGCGGCTCAACGGCATGCGCGTGCTGGTGCTGCATCCGCCGCGCGGCAACTACGGCTGGCTCAACGGTCGTACCTACGAGCACATGGAGTCGCAGCTCGACCTCGATGGGGAGCTGACCCCGGTGGAGGCAGGCGACTGGCTTGCCCGAATAGCGCCGGCGAGGGAAACCGACCTCATGGGGATGAACCCGTGAGGCGCCGGCGAGCCGACTCGGGTTGTCACCGCCGACTGGTCGTCAGATGTGCGCCAGGATCTGCCGGACGTCGCAGCCGAGTGCGGCAGCGAGTTGAGCGAGCTCGGCGGCCGTCAGCCAGTCCCTGTTCGGGTTCCATACCTCGAGCTCGAAGCGTGCGAACCCGCACGGCCAGTCGTAGCGCAGGTCGTTGAGGGACACCTCACCACCACAGCACGGGACCGTCGCGGTGAGGTTCGCGAATCCGGCCTCGAAGCGTTCTTCCAACAGATCGACCCACCACTCGACGTCGATGGCGTTCTGGCAGGCGGGGCATTCGATCCGTTCCAGGTTGGCGCCGCAGTCGACGGCGGCCACCTTTTCGTGCCAAGTGGTCCGGTACTCCGTGGTGACGAACCCGTCGAGTTGAGGTGCCAGCCGCCGGAGGACCGCCATGGCGGCGTCCGCAGCCTCGGCCGTGGGTTGCCAGTCGGGGTCCGTCGGAATGATCGACAGGATGTTGTCACTCATGGCCGCCTCCGTGACGATCAGTGCCGATATGGCGGTCCGCAAGAGTACCAAGATCGAGCGGTCTGATCTCGATACGGCGAATCGCCGCGATCATCGCACCGAACGCTCGGATCAGGCGGCCGTTCTCCATCGCGCGCAGCCACACCCGGTCGCAGACGTTCTGCATCACGCGGGCGTGTCAGTCCTCTGCGGACAGATCACGCCGAATCGGGGTACATTGACGCTGCAAATAAGGGCACTCCTTCAGGGCGGGAGGAGCCGGAGCAGCCCGAGTCGGCGGGGGAGCGGTGATGGGTGCGGACGCAGAACACCGGCTGGCGATAGTGGGGGCCGGTGTCATGGGCACCGGGATCGCGACGTTGGCGGTCGGGTACGGGGTGCCCGTGACGCTCATCGACGTCGGCGAGTCGATTCTGGCCGAGGCGCGGACGGCGGTGGCGCAGCAACTGCGGCTGGCCCGCCTGATGGGCTCGCTGCCGCGGGAAGGCGACGAGGGCGGACTGGTCACAGGCGTGCGGCTGGCCGACGTGGCCGCGGCCACGATCGTGGTCGAGGCGGTGACCGAGCGGGCGCGGCGCAAGCTCGACATCCTGGCCGAAGTCAGCAAGCTGGTGGCGCCCGGCACGCCGCTGCTTTCCAATACCTCAGCGATCCCCATCGGGGAATTGGCCGGCGTTACGGCTCGTCCGCAGGATGTGCTGGGCGTTCACTTCATGAACCCGCCGTACATGATCAAGATGCTTGAGGTGATCCGCGGCCCGCGGACCGGCCAGGAGGCCCTGACCAGGACGCTGGCGCTGCTGGACGTTCTGGAGCGCACGGGGGTCGTCGTCGGGGACGGGCCCGGGTTCGTGATCAACCGGGTGTTGCAGCGGATGATCAATGAGGCCGCCCGGATCGTCCAGGACGGCATCGCCAGCCCGGAGGACGTCGACGCCCTGTTCACCGGGTGTCTGGGCCATCGCACCGGCCCGCTGGCGACCGCCGATCTGATCGGGCTGGACAACGTCGCCGACTCTCTGCGGGTGCTGCTCGAGCGGACCGGCGACGAGGGCTACCGGCCGTGCGATCTGCTGCTGGACAAGGTCAAGGCGGGCCAGTGGGGCCGCAAGACCGGCCGCGGCTTCTTCGAATACGGAGGCACACGATGACTGCGCCAACCTCGGCACGGCAGGAGCGGGGCGATGCCGTCCGGCGAGACCTGATGAGCTTCCTTGAGCAGCGCACCAAACGCGCCGTCGCGGCGGACGTCGATCTGTTCGCCGCCGGCCTGGTGTCCTCGCTGTTCGCCCTTGAGCTGGTGATGCACCTGGAGCAGTCGTTCGGCGTGACGGTCGCCGGGCCCGACCTCACGCTGGACAACTTCCGGACCGTCGAGGCCATGACCGCGCTGGTGCTGCGGCTCGGCGGCGACGGTAGTGAGTGAGCAGGCTGTAGTGAGTGAGCAGGCTGTGGTGAGCGAGGAGCCGGCGGGGAGCGAGCAGGCGGCGGTGGGCGAGCAGGATCTGACCCGGCTGGTCACCGATCTCGTCGCCGACCGCGCGGAGGCGTGGGACCGGGCCGGACGGTTGCCGGTCGACGTGATCAGGTCCCTGGCGAAGGCGGGTGCGCTGAGCCCGCAGATCCCCGCGGAGTTTGGCGGCCGGAACTGGTCCAGCGGCCGGGCCGGCGAGTTCACCGCACACGTCGGTGCTCTGTGCTCCTCCACGCGGAGCCTGATGACCTCCCAGGGCATGGCGGCCTGGACGGTGCAGCGGCTCGGCGGCGCCGATCAGCGATCGGAGATCCTCACCCGGCTCGCCTCGGGATCGGTCGCCGCGGTGGCGTTCAGCGAGCCGGCCGCCGGCAGCGACCTGGCAGCCATCCAGACCCGCATCGAGCGGTCGGGCGACACGGTCCGGATCAACGGTGCGAAGACCTGGATCACCGGCGCCGCGTACGCGGACCTGATCGTGGTCTTCGGCCGCTACGGCAACGGCAACGGCAACGGCAACGGCAACGGCGGCGCGGCCGTGGTCGTACCGGCCACCGCGCACGGCGTCACCGTGACCACGGTGCCCGATCCGCTCGGCTGCCGGGCCGCCGGCCACGCCGACGTGCGGTTCGACGACGTCGAAGTACCCGCCGACCAGCTCCTGTCCGCAGCCGGATCCCCGCTGGAGTGGCTGGTCACCTCCGCACTGACCTACGGCCGCCTGTCAGTGGCCTGGGGATGCGTCGGAATCCTGCGTGCCTGCTTGAGGGCGACCACCGCCCACGCGCGAACCCGCAACCAGTTCGGCGTGCCCCTGGCCGAGCACCAGCTGGTCGGCCGCCACCTCGCCGAGCTTTATGTGGCCGAACAGGCCGCCACCGCGCTGTGCGAGTCCGCCAGCGGCGCGTGGGACGTCGGCCGCTCGGATCTGGTGTCGGCCGCGGTGGCCGCGAAGCATTTCGCGGCGACCAGTGCCGCACGCGGCGCGGCCAGTGCGGTGCAGGTGCTGGCGTCGGCCGGCGCGCACGACGGACATCCTGTGGCCAGGGCGTATCGCGACGCGAAGCTGATGGAAGTCATCGAGGGATCGAACGAGATCAGCCAGCTCGTGCTGGCCCGGCAGGCGGTGTCGCAGTGGTCGTGAGCGGTGCGATGGACGCGGCAAGCCTGGGGGAGTTCTGATGGACATGGTCAAGTGCCTGATATGGGACCTGGACGACACCCTGTGGCAGGGGGTGATCCTGGAGGACCGGCACGTCACCGTGCGGGAGGAGATCCGGGAGGCCGTCGTCGAGCTCGATCGGCGGGGCATCCTGCAGTCGGTCGCCAGTCGTAATGATCACGACCAGGCGTGGGAGTGGCTGGAGAAGCTCGGCCTGGCCGAGTACTTCGTGTTCCCGCGGATCGGGTGGAGCCGCAAGTCCGACTCGGTGCGGGAGATCGCCGACGAGCTCGGCTTCGCCCGCCACACCATCGCCTTCATCGACGACCAGCCGGCCGAACGGGCCGAGGTGAACCATTACCTGCCCGAGGTGCGGTGCTATCGGGCCGATCAGGGCCCTGTGTTGCCGAGCCTGCCCGAGTTCACCCTGGCGGCCGTCAACGCCGAGTCCCGCCTGCGCCGATCGCTGTACCAGGCACAGGAGCGGCGAGCTGCCCACCGGGACGTCTTCGAGGGCACGGACGCGGACTTCCTGCGCACCCTGGACCTGCGGCTCGCCATCCGCCGCGCCACCGACGACGACCTCGGCCGGGTCGAGGAGCTGACGCTGCGGACCAGCCAGATGAACGCCACAGGCGTGCACTACTCCGACGCCGACCTGCGCGGCCTGCTCGCGAGCCCGTCGCACGAGGTGTTGGTCGCCTGGCTGCGGGACCGGTTCGGGTCCCACGGCGCCATCGGCATCATGCTGCTGGACAAGCACCCGGGGACCTGGCATCTCAAGCTGCTGGCCACCTCGTGCCGGGTGGTGACGTTCGGCGTCGGCACCGTGCTGCTGCACTGGCTGGCGAATCAGGCCGCGACGGCCCGAGCGCATCTGGTCGCCGACTTCCTGCGGACAGACCGCAACCGGATCATGGAGATCGCCTACCGGTTCGCAGGCTTCACCGACGACGAGTGCTCCTGCCGCCGGGCGGTGGCGGCCGACGACGGCGTCGCGCGTCTGCATCTGGTGGCGACGAGCCAGCCGCTGCCCACCACGATGCGGGTGGACGCCGACCTTGGCGAGGCGTCGGTCGGTGCATTGCGGGTGTGCTGAGCCGCTGTTAGCGTGATGGATCTGCCGCCCCGAAGTGTGTAAATGTTCTGCCATGATCGGGAATATCACCAGTTCACCCCCGATCGGTTCTGCACTGGCTCAGAGATTCCGCAGCTTGTACCCGGCTGGATCGGAAGGCGTGAGATGCGTGGACAGGGCACGGACGGCCCGGTTCTGGACGCCCTGCTCGACGCGCAGGCCGCGCGTACGCCGCACACGACCGCGCTGGTGTGCGGGGACGAGCGGCTCAGCTTCAGCGAGTTGGCCGACCGCGTGCGCCGTTTGGCGTTCCGGCTGAGAGCGCACGGCATTCGTCCTGAGACCCCGGTCGGCCTGTGCCTGGAGCGGGGCGTGAACATGGTGGTCGGCGTGCTCGCCGTTCTGCGGGCCGGCGGCGTGCTGGTGCCGATGGACCCGGAACACCCGGCCGAGCGGCTGGCGTTCCTGCTGGCGGACTCCAGTGCCGCTCTCGTGCTGACCGATCCCGCGTATGCGGAGCGACTGGCCCGGGCTGCGGCGAATAAGCCGGTCCTGCTGTTCGTCGACGGCGGCGCCGAGTCGTCCGGCGTGCCTCCGACGAGTGCTGCGGCAGCTGCCGGACCCGGACCTGTCCCTGCCAACGCCGCGTACCTCCTGTATACCTCCGGGTCCTCGGGCGTGCCCAAAGGAGTCACTGTCTCGCACGCGAGTCTGGTCAACCTGTTCCTCGACTACCGGACCCGGCTGATCGACCCCGCGGTGCGGGCGGCCGGGGGCCGTCGGCTGCGGGTGGCGCACACGGCGCCGCTGACGTTCGACGCGGCCTGGGTTCCGCTGCTGTGGCTGCTGGCCGGGCACGAGATGCACGTCGTCGACGCCCTGACCCGGGACGACCCCGAGGCGCTGAGCGACTTGTGCGCCGGCTCGCGGCTCGACGTGCTGGACGACACGCCGGCTCGGCTGCGCCTGCTGCTGCGCGCCGGTCTGCTCGCGGACGGCCGGCACCGGCCCAGCGTCATCACCGTCGGCGGCGAGGCGCTGGATGCTGCCCTGGCTGGGGAGCTGGCCGACACCGACGCCGTCTGTCACAACACTTACGGCCCCACCGAGGCCGCCGTGGACGCGCTCAGCTGGCGGATCCGCGCGGGCGGGGCGCCGCTGATCGGGCGGCCGGTCGCGGGTGCGCGCGCCTACGTGATGGACCGGCGGATGCGGCCGGTTCCCACCGGTGAAGCCGGTGAGCTGTGGCTGGCGGGCCCAGGACTTGCCCGCGGCTACCACGGCCGTCCGGGCCTGACCGCGCGGTGCTTCACGGCCGATCCGTACGGCCCGGCCGGCTCTCGGCTGTACCGCACCGGAGACCTGGTGCGCCGCACCACCGACGGCGAGCTGGAGTTCCTCGGACGCCTGGACGACCAGGTGAAGATCGGCGGCGTACGAGTGGAGCCCCGCGACGCGGCGGCGGCTCTGGAACGCCATCCCGGGGTGGACTGGGCCGTGGTCACCGTCGGCGCGCATGCCGACGGACGGCCGTTCCTGACCGGCTACGTGGTGCTGCTGCCCGCATCCCGGGAGACAGCCGCGCCCGACGCCGCCGGACTGCGCGCCTTCCTGGCCGGGACCGTCCCTCGGTACCTCGTGCCGGCCGCACTCGTCGTCCTGGACCGGCTGCCGCTGCTGCCCAGTGGAAAGGTCGACCGGCAGGCGCTGCCACCCGCCCGGCCGACCTCTGATCGCGCTCATGTATCGCCGCGCACCCCCATGGAGGAGGCGCTGGCCGGGATCTGGGAGCGGGTTCTGGGAACCGGATGCGTGGGTGTGCACGACGACTTCCTCGCCCTCGGCGGGGACTCGATCCAGGCCATGCGAATCGTCTCGGAGCTGCGGCGAACCTGGAGCGGTGCCGGCTCAGCAGGTGAGTTGCACGCCTGGACCCTGTTCAAGCACCCCACGATCGCCGCGCTGGCCACCGCGCTGGAGCAGCTCTCCGGGCCGACCACCGCGACTGCTACGGCCACCCAGGCCACCTCGGCCACCCCGGCCACCCCGACCGGGCCCTCCTCGGACGGCGACCGCGTGTTCCCGCTGTCGCCCGCACAGCGGCGCCTGTGGTTCCTCGACCAACTCCGGCCCGGGTCCACCGAGTACAACAGCGCGGCGGGCTTCCGGCTGCGCGGTCCGCTGGAGCAGGCCGCTCTCACCACGGCGCTGAACGCCCTCGCCGCCCGGCACGAAGCACTGCGCACCACCTTCGCCACCGTCGACGGCCAAGGCGTACAGCGCATCGGCCCGCCCGGCCCGGTCCCGGTCGAGGTGGCGGACGTGTCTCAGGTGCCTGAGACCGACCGGTCCGCCGCGGCGGACCGTGCCGTACGCGCCGAGCTCGGCCGGCCCTTCGACCTGGAGCGCGGTCCGCTGTTCCGCGTCCTGCTGGTGCGCCGCGCCGCCGACGACCATCTCCTGGTCCTGCACCAGCACCACATCGTGACCGACGGGTGGTCGCACGGCATCCTCAGCGAAGAACTCGGCGCGCTGTACTCGGCGGCCTGCCGAGGCCAGGCTGCTTCCCTGCCTCAGCCGATCATGCGCTACACGGACTACGCCGCGGCGCAGCCCGAAACCGCCCCGGAGGAGCCGCTCGCGTACTGGCGCCGGCAGCTCTCCGGCCTCAGCCCGCTGGAGCTGCTCACCGACCGGCCGCGGCCCGCCGTGCGGACTTCCTCCGGCACGGTGCATCGCTTCCTCATACCGGCGGACCTGACGGCCCGGCTGACCCGGACGGGACGGGCCGTGGGAGCGACGCCTTTCATGGTCCTGGCCGCAGCCCTGCAGGTGCTGCTGGCCCGCAGCACCGGGCGTCGTGACGTCGCGCTCGGCACCGTGGTCTCCGGCCGTGACCGGACCGAGCTGGAACACATCGCGGGCTTCTTCGCCAACACCGTCGTCCTGCGCTCCCAGGTCGAGGGGGACCAGCCCTTCCAGGACTTCCTGCGCGCTGTGCGGTCCACCGTGCTGGACGCTTTCGTCAACAGCCAGGCGCCCTACGACCGCGTGGTGGAGGCACTGCATCCCGAGCGCGACGCCAGCCGCTCTCCGCTGGTCCACGTGGCCCTGGTGCTGCAGAACACCCCTCGGCACCCTTTGGAGATGGCCGGGCTGACCGTCGAGGACGCCGAGCTGCCCTGCCTGACCTCGCTGTTCGACATGACCTGGGAATTCTGGCCGCAGGGCGGAGCGCTGGCGGCGACGGTCGAGTACGACACAGCCTTGTTCGACGCGGCAACTCCGGCCCGGCTCGCGGATCAGTTGTGCGTCCTGCTGGAGGGGATCACCGCCGATCCCGGTTGCGCCGTGGCCCGGTTGCCTCTGCTGTCGGCGCGGGACCGGAGCCGGCTGGCGCGCTGGGGTACCGGGGACGGATCGCAGACGCCTGACACCACCGTGCACGAGCTGGTGGCCGAACAGGCCCGGCGCCGCCCGGACGCGGTGGCACTCTCCTATCGCGGGGACCACATCACGTACGCCGCACTGGAGGCGCGGGCCGGGGAGGTGGCCGGCCGGCTGGTGGCCCGTGGTGCCGGGCCCGGCCGGCTGGTCGGCGTCCTGCTGGAACGCGGCGCGGATCTGGTGGTCGCGCTGCTGGCGGTCCTCAAGGCGGGTGCCGCCTATGTGCCGCTGGATCCCGCCTACCCCGCCGAGCGACTGGCGTTCCTGCTCGCCGACTGTGGCGCCGGTCTGGTGCTCACGCGCTCCGGTCTGTGTGAGCGGCTGCCCGCACCGGGCCCACAAGCGCTGTGCCTGGACGATGTCGATGTCGATGTCGATGCCGGTGTCGGTGCCGGTGCCGATGCCGATGCCGCAAGCCGCCCCGCCAGTCCCGCGACGCCTGCGGTCCGCCCTTCCGCCGGGCCGCGCGACCTGGCCTACGTCCTGTACACCTCCGGCTCCACCGGCAAGCCCAAGGGCGTGCTGACCGAACACAGCTCGGTGGTCCGGCTGTGCCGCGCGCCGCAGGTCCGGCCGGCCCCCGGGGACGTGGTGGCACTGGGCTCGCCGGCGTCCTTCGACGCCGCCACCTACGAGATCTGGGGGGCCCTGACCAACGGCGCGCGCCTGGCGGTCCAGCCGCCCGGCGTGCTCTCAGTGTACGAACTCGGAGTGTTCCTGGCGGCCGAGCATGTCAGCACACTGTGGCTGACCGCCGGTCTGTTCCACCAGGTGGTCGACGCCGACCCCGGGGTGCTCGCCGGGCTGCGCCGCCTGATCGCGGGCGGCGACGTGCTCTCGCCGTCGCACTGCGCCGCGCTCCTGCGGGCCGTGCCGCACCTGGAGCTGATCAACGGCTACGGCCCGACGGAAGGCACTACCTTCACCACGTGCCACCGCGTCGTCCTGGATGCGTCCGACCGCTCAGTGCCTATCGGCCGGCCGTTGGCGGCGACGCGCTGCCACGTGGTGGACCGGCATCTGCGGCCGGTCCCGGCCGGGGTGCCCGGCGAACTGCTCATCGGCGGCGACGGGTTGGCCCGCGGCTACCTCAACCGGCCGGGTCTGACCGCTCAGCGGTTCGTCGCCGCTCCCGGCGAGCGGCTGTACCGGACCGGTGACCTGGTGCGCTGGCTGGCGGACGGGACCCTGGAGTTCCTGGGCAGGCTCGACAGTCAGGTCAAGATCAGGGGATTCCGCGTCGAGCCCGGCGAGGTGGAGGCCGCGCTGACCCGTGACCCCGGCGTCGCCGAAGCCGTCGTCACGGCCCGCACCGACGGCGGCCACCGTCAGCTGGTGGCGTACGTGACCGCGCGAGCGGGTGCACCGGCACCGACCCCCGCCGCACTGCGGGCCCGTCTGGAGGAGACCGTACCCGGCCATCTGGTGCCGGCCCGGTACGTCGTCCTGGAGCGGCTGCCGCTCACCCCGCACGGCAAGGTGGACCGCCGCGCCCTGCCCGCGCCACCGCGGACCGGCGGGCACACCTTCACCGCGCCAAGCACAATGCTGGAGCGGACGCTGTGCGAAGTGTGGTCGCGGGTGCTCGGGGTCGAACGCGTGGGAGCCGACGACAACTTCTTCGACCTCGGCGGCGACTCCATCCTCAGCATCCAGGTCGTGGCCGCCGCGCGGGCGGCCGGGGTGCGCATCACGGCCGAGGACATCCTGCTGCGGCAGACGGTCGCCCGGCTCGCCGCGACGGCTCGAAGCGAGCCACAGGCGCCGTCCGTCGCCGCCCCCGAAGCGGGCCCCGTACCGCTGACGCCCATCCAGCGGTGGTTCCTGGACACCGCCGAGGCCGGCCACACCCTGTTCAACCAGTGGATCATCGCCGACCTGGCCGAGGGCACTTCGGCCGGTCCGCTTCGAGAGGCCGTCGCCGCCGTGTCCCGCCGGCACGGTGCCTGGCGGCTGCGGTTCATGCCGGACGGAGCCGGCTGGTGCCAGCACACGATCCCCGATGGCGCCGGCGAGGGCCTGATCTTCGAGCACTGCGACTTGTCGGCTCTGGAACCAGCAAGCCAGGACGCTGCCATGGACGTGGTGATCACCCGGACCCACAGCAGCCTGCGTCCGGACACCGGGCCGCTCGGCTGCGCCGTGTTGTTCGATCTGGGCCCGCACCGAAGGCCCCGCCTGTTCGTGACGGTCCATCATCTTGTGGTCGACGGGGTGTCGTGGCGCGTCCTGCTCGACGAGCTGGACCGCGCCTACCGGCAGGGCGTCCGCGGCGCGCGCGTCGATCTCGGCCCGCCTCCCGCCTCCTTCCAGGACTGGGCGTACCGGCTGCGCGACCACACCGCCGCCGGCGGTTTCGACGGTGAACTCGACCACTGGACGCGGACCGCCGCACGGGTGAGTGCCCAGGTGCCCCTGGACCTGGATCTGGTCGGCGCCGACAGCACCGACAGCGTTGCCTGCGAACGCTCGGTGACCGTACGGCTCGGCGCCGCCGACACCGCTGCGCTGCTGTGGGACGTGCCGTCGGCCTACCGCACCCAAGTCAACGACGTGCTGCTCAGTGCACTGGCCCGGGTGCTGGCCCGGTGGACCGGACGGCCCGAGGTGTCGATCGCCTTGGAGGGGCACGGCCGTGAACAGCACGTACTGGGCGGCGGCCTGGACCTGTCCGGCGTGCTCGGCTGGTTCACCACTGTCTTCCCGGTCGTCTTGGACGTTCCCGGCACAGACGTTCCCGGCGCACCTCATTGGGGCCCGGTGCTCAAGTCCGTGAAGGAGCAACTGCGCGCCGTCCCGCAGCGGGGCATCGGATACGGGGCCCTGCGCTCCTTCGGTGCGGCCCAGGCCCGCGAGCGGCTGCGCGGCGAAGAGCCCGCTGTGGGCTTCAACTATCTGGGGCGGTTCGGTGCCGACAGCGTGCCCGGCGGCCTGTTCGCCCAACCGCCCGACCGGATCGGTCTGTCGCAGAGCACTGACGGCGCGCGCCTTCGTCCGCTGGATGTCACAGCCCTCGTGACCGACGGCGAGCTCGAGTTCACCTGGCACTACTCCGCCGCCCGCCACCACGAGAAGACCGTCCGCACCCTCGCCGAGGAACTGCTGACCGCTCTGCGCGGCATCGTCGCGCACTGTGCCGCGCCGGGCTCCGGCGGAGCCACGCCCTCGGACTTCCCCCTGGCCGGGCTCGACCAGGCCCAGGTGGACCGGCTCGCGGGCGACGGCCGCACGGTACAGGACATCTACCCGCTCACACCCGTTCAGCAGGGCATGCTCTTTCACGGCCTGTCCGAACCGGACACGGGCATGTACCTGGAACAGGTGCACCTGGAACTGAGCGCGGTCCCCGATCCCGCGGCGTTCGCCGATGCCTGGCACAGGACGGTCGACCAGATCCCGCAGCTGCGCACCGCCGTGGTGCGGACCGATACCGGACGGCCGCTCCACGCCGTCCACCGGCGGGCCGTCCTGCCGGTCACCCACCACGACTGGCGCACCCTTACTCCCGCGGACCGGGAGGAACGGCTGCGCGCCCTGCTGACCGCCGATCGCGGTGTGCCCTTCGCCCTGGACTGCCCGCCCCTGATGCGCGTCGCCCTCATCCGGCTCACCGACGACCGGATCCGGATGGTGTGGACCTTCCACCATCTGCTGCTGGACGGCTGGAGCGTGTTCCAGGTCCTCACCGACGTCCTGGCCCGGCACACCACGCCCGGCAGCGAGCCGCCGTCCCGGGCGCCGTTCGCCGAGTACCTGCGCCGGCTCGCGGACCAGGACACGGACCAGGACACGGACCAGGCCACGGACCAGGCCACGGACCGGACGGCGGACTACTGGCGCGCGCAGCTGGCCGGGCTGCGGGCGCCGACTCCACTGCCGTTCGACCGACCGTCCGGGCAGGCGCATCGGACCCGGGCGACCAGCGTGGTCGACGTCCGCCTGCCGGCCGCCGCCTCGGCGCGGCTGTACGACTTCGCGCGGGGGCACCGGGTGACCGTGAACGCGGTGGTGCAGGGCATGTGGGCGGTCCTGTTGTGGCACTACGGCGGCGGGTCCGAGGTGTGTTTCGGGACCACCGTCTCCGGACGGCCGCCGGACCTTCCCGGCGTCGAGTCCACGATCGGCATGTTCGTCAACACCGTGCCCCTGCGGGTACGGATCGACCCCGAGGCGGAACTGGCGCCGTGGTTGGCGCTGCTCCATGCCGGACGGATCGAGGGTCGGCAATACGACCACGCCGCGCTGACCGACCTGCGGCGCCTCAGCGGGATACCCGCCGGGACGAACCTGTTCGACAGCATCCTGGTATTCGAGAACTACCCTCTGGACACCCCGGCACTGGCCGCCCTCGGTGCCGATCTGGCCGGGCTGGACGCCGTGGAGGTCACCAACTATCCGCTCAACGCCGTCGTCGCCGCCGGGGAGGAGCTGTCGCTGCGGCTGGTGTACGACCCGGCCATGTTCGATTCGGCCACCTGCCAGGCGCTGGCCCAGCATCTTCTGACGCTGCTGCGCGCCGCCTCCGGCGCGGGTCGGCAGTCCCTGGCCGCGCTGCCCCGCCCGCCCGGCGCCGCACAGCCCTCCCGCCCCGTGGCCGTGCTCGCGGTGTCCAGCGCACCGGATAGGGAATCCGCCCCCTACGTCGCACCCCGGACGGCCACGGAGCACACCCTGGTGCGCATCCTGACCGAGGTGCTCAGGGCGGATCGGATCGGCGTCCACGACGACTTCTTCGAGCTGGGCGGCGACTCCATCCTGTGCGTCCAGGTCACCTCGCGCATACGGACCGAACTGGGCGTGGTGATGTCCCCGCGGCAAGTCTTCGACCATCCCACCGCGGCCCGCCTGGCGAAGGCCCTGCCGGTCCGCCCCGCCCTCGCGGCCGACCCGCCGACGCGGACCGCCGAACCGCCTACGGGCACCGTTCTGTCCCCCGGGCAACAGCGGCTGTGGTACCTGCACGAACTCGCTCCGGACAGCGCCGAGTACAACTCCGCGCTGCCGCTGCGGCTGCGCGGCCGGCTCGACGTCGCGGCGCTGAACGCGGCACTGACCGCGCTGACAGAACGGCATGAGGTACTGCGCGCCACTTTCGACGGTGCCGTACAGCACGTCCACCCGCCCGCGCCGGTGGTGGCGGAGATGACCGACCTGTCCGCGTTGGCCCCGGCGGCGCGCGCCGCCGAGACGGCCGAGCTTCTGCGGGCCTGGACCACGCGGCCGTTCGACCTTCGGCGCGGCCCGCTACTGCGGGTCAACCTGCTGAGACTGGCCGAGGGCGAACACGTCCTCCATCTGGGAACCCATCACATCGTCTGTGATGGCTGGTCCATGGCGGTGCTGCGAGCGGAGCTGACGACCTGCTACACGGCGGCTGTGCGCGGACAGAGTCCCGTCCTGTCACCGCTGCCCGTGCGCTACGCCGACTTCGCCGAACGGCAACGCCGCCAGGACGGACCCGCGGCAGAGGCCCACCTGGACTACTGGCGGCATCGGCTGGTGGGCGCAGCCGGCCTGGAACTGCCCACCGACCGGCCACGTCCGCTCGCATGGAACCCGGCCGGGCGTGCCGAGCGGTTCAGCATCCCGGCCCCGCTTACAGAACGGCTGCATGCTCTGGCCTCCCGGAACGAGACCACCTTGTTCACCGTCCTGGCCGCGGCCGTCAAGCTGGTGCTCGCGCGGTTCTGCGCGCAGGACGACGTCACCGTCGCCACGGTGGTGGCCGGACGGGACCGCACCGAGTACGAGGGACTCGTCGGCTTCTTCGTCAACACACTGGTGTTGCGCACCCAGGTGGACGAGGCGCTGTCGTTCGCCGCCCTCCTGGCTCGGGTGCGCGGCACCGTCCTGGAAGCTTTCGAGCATGCGGACACGCCGCTGGAGCAGGTGGTCACGGCTCTGGGCCAGGGCGGGGACCCGGGGCGTCCAGCGCTGACCCGGGTGGCGGTCGTGCTGCAGAACACGCCGCGTGCGACGGCGGACCCGCCCGGGCTGCGGCTGGAGGAGGCGGAGGTCGAGGCGACCACGGCCCAGTTCGACCTCGCCTTCGAGTTCCAGGAGCAGGACGGGGTCCTGACCGCAGAACTGCGGCATCGGGTCGATGCGTTCGAGACCGCCACGGTCAGCCGGATCGGCCGTCATCTGCTCGCCGTTCTCGACGCGGCCACGGCCCGCCCCCACACCCCGCTGCACCGTTTCCCGCTGACCGGCGCCGCCGAGAAGAGCCGATTGACCGTGCCGGGCCCTGGCTCGGCCAGCGCTGACTCGGCCGGTCCCGATCCAGCCGGACCAGGCGCGCCCGACACGGTCACCTCGTTGTTCGCCGCCGCCGTTCGGCGCACCCCGCACGCCGCCGCGATACGGGCAGGCGGGCAGACGACGACCTACGCCGAACTGGAGCGCCGAGCCGACGACCTGGCCCTGCGCCTGACGGCTCTGGGGGTTCGAGGCGGCGACCGGGTCCGTGTCGTCCTCCCTCCCGGCGCCGAGGCCGTCACCGCCTTCGTCGCCCTGGCCCGGATCGGGGCGGCCTACCTCAGCGCCGAACCGGACGCGCCGCCCGAGCGGCTGCGGTCCGTCGCGGCCGACAGCGGCGCCGTCTTGGTGCTCGACGCCGACACGGTGTTGCCACCGGCACCGCAGCACACTGTGTTGCCCGTGCCGCCCGGCCCGGACCACCCGCTGGCGTGCGTCCACACCTCCGGCTCCACCGGCCGTCCCAAGGGCGTCGTCCTCACCCACGCGGGGGTGGTGAACCTGCTGGCCGGCTACGCGGCCGCCTTCAGCCCCGCCACGGAAGCAGGGGAGGGGGAGGGGGAACGATATGGGCAGGTCGCCGATCTGTCCTTCGACGCCTCGGTGGGCGAGGTGTGGTCCGCACTGTGCCAGGGGGCATGCCTGTGCGTGGCTGATCCGGCTCTGCGCCGCGACCCGCGTGCCTTGGGCCGCTGGGTGGCCGAGGAGGGACTGACGCTGTGCTTCCTGCCCACCGCGGTCGGCGAGCGGATGCTCGCCGACGGCGTCCTTTCCGGCGCCCGCCGACTGCGCCATGTGCTGCTCGGCGGGGAACGGCTGATGCGGCTGCCGACCGAGCCAGTGCCCTTCAACGTCGTCAACGGCTACGGGCCCACCGAGGCGACGGTGTTCACGAGTTGGTACGACACCACCGGTTGGCCGCAGGCGGGGCCGCCTCCACCGATCGGCCGCCCCCTGCCGCAAGTGCGGGCCTACGTCCTGGACCGCTGGCTGCGTCCGGTCGCCCGCGGGGTCACCGGGGAGCTGTACATCGGCGGACCCGGAGTCGCGCAGGGCTACCTGGGGGCACCGGGGCAGACCGCCCGGAGCTTCGTCGCCGACCCGTTCGCAGCCGACAGCGGCGCCCGGATGTACCGCACCGGCGACCTGGTGCGGTGGAGCGCCGACGGCCTGCTCGACTATCGCGGCCGGGCCGACCGGCAGATCAAGTCCGGCGGTGTACGCGTGGAGCTTGACGAGATCGAACAGCTGCTCACCGCGCACCCGGCCGTCGGCGAAGCCGCTGTCGTGGCTGTTCGCCGCCACGACGGGCGCCTGGGCATCCGTGCCTATGTGACGGCCGCGCACCGCGACGGCGAAGACCCCCCGGCGGGGGGCACCCTGCGTGAGTGGCTGGGGCTGCGCCTTCCCCGCGCCGCGGTTCCGGGTTCGGTGACCGTGATGCGGGCATTGCCCCAGACACCCTCGGGGAAGGTCGACCGGCAGGCGTTGGCCGCGCGCTCCGACGCGGGCGGCGCCCGGTCCCATCCCGCGCTCCGGTCGCCCCGCACTCCCACCGAGCAGGCCGTCGCGCGCGCATGGGCCGCGCTGCTCGATCCGCGTGACTTCGACGTGCGGGAGAAGTTCTTCGACGCCGGAGGCTCCTCGCTGCAGCTCATGGACCTGCGGAGCCGTCTGGAACCGATGTGCGGCGGGGAACTCCCCATCGCCCTGCTGCTGGAACATCCGACGATCGAGGCGATGGCCAGGCTGGTGGACGAGCGCCGGGGAGCCGGGGCAGGCGATACGACCCGGCACGAGCTGTGACACGAGCTGTGAGAGGCAGGGGTGCGCAGGATGCGTGACGGCGACGTGGCGATCATCGGGGCGGCAGGGCTGTTCCCCGGGGCGGACGGCCTGGAGGACTTCCACGAGCGCTTGGTGACCGGATACGACGGGATCGCGCCTCCCACGCCGGAGCGAGTGCTCCAGCACGCCGCCCCGTCCGGGGACCGCTATCTGCACCTGGGCTACCTGGATCGGATCGACCTGTTCGACCACGAGTTCTTCCGTATCTCGCGGCGCGAGGCCGAGCTGATGGATCCGCACCAGCGCCTCGTCCTGCAACTGGCCCACCAGGCGATGGAGAACGCGGGCTACGCCGCCGGGCAGCTGCGCGGATCGCGCACGGCGGTGTGCCTGGCGCACGCCGACTCGCTCTACGAGACCCTGTGCGAGGGCGGCGACCCCCAGGGGATCCTCGGCACACTCCCGGCCGCGACCGCGGCCCGGGTGGCCTATCTGCTCGACCTCGTCGGCCCCGCTCTGGTGCTGGACACCGCCTGCAGCAGCGCGCTGGTGGCCATCGCCCACGCGGTCCGGGCCGTGCGCTGCGGGGACGCCGATCTGGCGCTCGCCGGCGGAATCAGTGTGCAGACGGTGCTGACTGAACGGCAGGATCGCGACGTCCTGCGCGGTGTGGAGTCGCCGACCGGCTCCTGCCGGCCGTTCGACGCCCGCGCGGACGGCACCGTCGGCGGCGAGGGCGGCGGGATCGTCCTGCTCAAGCCCCTGCGTCAAGCGCGGGCCGACCGGGACACCGTCCTGGCGGTGATCAAAGGCGTCGCGGTCAACCACAACGGCTACCGGGCGGCAAGCATGGGCGCTCCCAGCCAGATCGCCCAGAGCGAGGTGATCACGGCGGCGTGGCGGGACGCGGACGTCGACCCGCGCACCATCGGGTACATCGAGTGCCACGGGTCTGCCACCCCGCTGGGCGACGTGGTGGAGGCCGACGCGCTGCGGCGGGCCTTTCTCAACGCCGGGGTGGACGCCCCGCACTGCGCCATCGGCTCGGTCAAGGGCGACATCGGCCACCTGGGCAACGCCGCGGGCGTCGTCGGCCTGCTGAAGGTGCTCGGCGGCGTGCGGGACGGCGTGATCCACCCCATGGCCCACTTCACGCAGGCCAATCCGCTGATCGACTTCACCGGGCCGGTGTACCTCGACCCCGCCGGCGGCCCATGGCCCGGCGACGGCGACAAACCGCGGCGGGCCGGTATCAGTTCCTTCGGCCTGACCGGGACCAATGCGCATGCCGTCCTGGAACAGGCCCCGGACCCGGACCCATCGCCCGGCCCACAGCCGCCCGAACAGGCGCCGGACGGCGTGGAACTGGTCACCGTATCGGCCAAATCCCCCGCTGCTCTGGAGCGCTACCGGCTGCGGCTGGCAAGCTTCGCCGAGAGCAGCGCAGACGAGCTGCGTGCCGTTGCGCACGTGCTCAACCGCGGCCGGGATGACCATCCCTACCGGTTGGCCGTCACTGCTGCCGATACCGCGGAGCTGGCCAGGGCCCTGCGATCTGCGGCGCTGCCCGGGGTGGACGCGGCCGCCGAGCAGCGGCCCGTCGTGCTCTTGTTCTCCCCGGACGCGGTGTGCGAAGGGCCGTATTGGACAGAACTCGCCGCCGAGCTGCCCGAACTGGCGCACGCGGCGCCGCGGGCCGGTGCCGCGGCCTGCGGTCCGCGCGGCCAGGTGGTGTGGCGCCAGCTCGCACTGTTCCGCGTGCTGCAGGACTGGGGTTTGGGCGGGCTGCACTTCGTGGGCTGCGGAAGTGCCCCACCCGGTGTGCGTGCTGCCGAGGGCGAGCTCTCTGTCGAGGACGCGGTACGCGCAGCCGATGCCGCCGATACCGCCGAGCCCGACGCGATCGACCCGGATCGGCTGCGCGAAGCCGTCCGCGCGTTCCGGCGGGAGGGGGCCGTCTTGGTGGAGATGGGCGCCGACGGCCTGCTGTCCCGGCGGATCTGCGCGGCGGCCCCGGACCTGCCGCTGGTCGCGTTGCTGTCGGGTGGGGGAGTGCGAGGTCTGCTGAACCAGCTCGGGAAGGTGTACGTGCTGGGCGGGGCGTTCGACTGGGAACACCGCTACCGGGGTACGGACATTGGCCGAATCCAGGCCCCGACCTATCCCTTCGAGCCGGTGCGTTGCTGGGCCGGTCCACCCGCCGCCGACCCGGTTTCGCGTACGGCTTCCCCCGCAGCGGAAGTCCCTGCCCGGCGGGTCCCGGCCGGGGAGGCGGAGGCCGAACGGTTCGTCGCAGCGGTCTGGCAAGAGGTGCTGGGAACGGACGAACTCGACGCCGACGCGGACTACTTCGCCCTCGGCGGCACCTCGATCGCCGGGATCAGCGTTCTGCGGCGGCTGGAACGCGACCTGGGCGTCACGCTCACCTTCGCCGACCTCTACGCCCACCACACGGTCCGCTCCCTGGCCGGGCATGTCAGTGGGCTGCGATCGCAGGGAGCGGCGAACATGGACCGCACGATCCCCCGCCTCGATCACGGCGGCCGGCTCCCGCTCTCCTACGGCCAGGAACAGCTGTGGTACCTGGACCGGCTGAACCCGGACAGCCCTCTGTACAACATCCCGGCCGATCTGCGGCTGCACGGTCCGCTCGATACCACCGCGCTGCGCGGAGCGCTACAGGACCTCGCCGACCGCCACGAGATCCTCCGGACGGCCATCCGGGACGACGACGGCGAGCCCTACGCCGAGCTCCTGCCCGCCGGCCCCGACCTGAAGCTGGTGGACTTGAGCGCTCTGGCGCCCGCCGAGCGTGAGCACCGGGCCCGTCTCCTCGCCGACGAGGAGGCGCTCAGCCCGTTCGACCTGGCCGCCGGGCCGCTGCTGCGCACAACGCTCCTGAGACTCGACGACGACGACCACGTGCTCTTGTACACCCACCACCACATCGTCTTCGACGGCTGGTCGCCGTCGGT
Source organism: Catenulispora sp. MAP12-49 (assembly GCF_041262705.1). Classification (NCBI taxonomy): domain Bacteria; kingdom Bacillati; phylum Actinomycetota; class Actinomycetes; order Catenulisporales; family Catenulisporaceae; genus Catenulispora; species Catenulispora sp. MAP12-49. The sequence continues at coordinate 22,681 of NZ_JBGCCP010000052.1, forward strand.
GTTCTTCCGCGACCTCTTCGCGCTCTACCGGTCGCGGTGCGCCGGGCAGCCCGCGGAACCGGCCGCACTGCCCGAACCAACCGAACTGACTGAACCAACCGAACCAACCGAACCGACTGAACCGACTGAACTGCCCGAACTACCTGAACTGCCTATCCAGTACGCCGACTTCGCCGCCTGGCAGCGCACCTGGCTGAGCGGGGAGCAGTTGGAGCGGGGCCTGGACTTCTGGCGCGCGGAGCTGGCCGGTCTCGACACCGCCGCGCTGCCCCTGGACCGGCCGCGTCCGGCCGTCCAGAGCTTCGCCGGCGCCATCACGGAGTTCACATTCGATGTCGAACTCGCCGCGCGGGTGCGCTCGTACAGCCGCGAGCAGGGCGTCACGACGTTCGTGACCATGCTGGCCCTGGTCGACGCGGCCCTGCACCGCTGGGCCGGACTGACCGACGTGGTGGTCGGCGTCGGCACCTCGGGCCGCACGAACCCCGCCACCCACGACCTGATCGGCTACTTCAACAACCTGCCGCCGTTCCGCACCCGGGTGGAGGGCCGGTTGTCCTTCGGCGCGCTGGTGCGCCGCTGTGCCGAGACCGTCGCCGGGGTCCTCGACCACGAGGACATCCCGTTCGAGAAGATCGTCTCCGCGGTGTGCCGCCGCCGCGAACCCGGACGCCACCCGCTGTACGACGTGGCCTACACGTACCAGAACGCCCCGGCCCCGGCCCTTCCGCCCGGCGACCTGCGCCTGACGCGGCTGCTGGACGGGCCGATCGGCGGCATCGCCCCGGGCACCGCGAAGTTCGACCTCACCGTGGGCGTGACCGACCAGGACGACGGCCCGCTGCACGCCTACCTGGAGTACGCGGTGGCATTGTTCGACGACACGACCATGGCCGGGCTGGCCGCCTGGCTGCCCGAACTGCTACGGGCCGCGCTGGATGGTCCCGGTCGCCCCCTGGAGGCGCTGCCGGGTCCGCCGCGTCCCGCCGCCCGGCCCCTGGCTCTGCTCACCGGTGCCCGCGCCGTCCCCGGGGACGGACGGCTGGTGCACGATCTGGTCCAGGAGCAGGCGGCGCGCCGCCCCGACCACCCCGCGGTGGTCGCCGACGGACACGTGCACACCTACGCGCAGATCGACGCGGCGGCCGGCCGACTCGCCCGGCGGCTGACCGCGGCCGGCGTCGGCCCGGGGAGTGTGGTGCCCGTGGTCGCCGACCGCGGCCCGGACCTGGTGGTGGGCTGGCTCGGCGTCGTCAAGGCCGGCGGCGCCTTCCTGCCCGTCGACCCGGCCTGGCCGCGGCAGCGGATCGAGGACATCCTGACGAGCGCCGGGATCGGACCAGCCGCCCCCGTGGTCGGGAATCTGCGGGGCCGCACTTGCATGCCGGCCCGGCCGGCCGTGCCCGAAAGCGGCGACGAGGACGTCCTGGTGGAAACCGCCACTGGGTCCCCGGGCCGACCGGGGTCACGCGACCTGGCGTACGTGGCGTACACCTCCGGTTCCACGGGTCGGCCGCACGGGTGCGAGATCGAACATGTCAGTCTGCGCAACCTCGTCGACTGGTACCACGACGCGACGCAGCTCACCGGAGACGACCGGGTGATGCAGGTGGCGGCGCCGGGTTTCGACGTCGCCGTGCTGGACGTGTGGACGACCCTGTGCCGGGGCGCCACCCTGCACTTCGCCTCGACCGCACTCCAAGAGCCGGGGGCGTTCCTGCACGGGCTCGCCGCGGACGGCATCACCGCGGCCTTCCTGCCCACCCACCTCGCCGAGGTCGTCCTGACCGAGTGCGCCTGGCCGCCCGGTCTGCGGCTGCGGGTGGTGACCACCGGGGGCGACCTGCTCCGCGTCCGTCCCCCGGCCGACTGCCCGTTCCGGCTGGTGAACATGTACGGTCCCGCCGAGTGCACGGTCGTCTCCACCGCCGGCGCGACCGGTCCCGCCACGGACGCCGATATGTCCGCACTGCCCGGCATCGGACGACCCGTCACCGGCACCTCGGTGTACCTGCTGCGGCCGGACGGCTCACCGGTCGCGGCAGGCGAGATCGGGGAGATCACCGTCGCCGGCCGTGCGGTCGGCCGCGGCTACCGCGGACTGCCCGCACTGACCGCCCGGCGCTTCACGGCCGACCCGTACTCCGGAACACCGGGTGCGCGCATGTACCGCACCGGCGACCTCGGACGACTGCGACCGGACGGCACGATCGAGTTCCAGGGGCGCCTCGACGACCAGGTGGAGATCCGCGGACAGCGGGTGGAGCCCGCCGAGATCGAACGGGTGCTCCTGAGCCACCCCTCGGTGCGTGGCGCTTCAGTGGTTCCCGCGCCGGGACCGGGTGGGGCCACCCGATTGGTCGCGCACGTGACGACCGGCGGCCCGGCGCTCCCGGTACTCACCGAGGACGCCCTGCGCCGCTGGAGTGCCCGGGCACTGCCCCCATTCATGGTGCCCGGCAGCGTCGTCTTCCATGACCGCCTGCCGCTCACCGCGACCGGAAAACTCGATCGCAGGAGCCTGAAGGAGACGGCCATGGCGACCCCCTCGTACGCCGAAGAAGTTCTCACCCGCGTTGTGGCCGAACTGCTCGGCACCGCGCAGGTCCGTCCCGAGGACAACTTCTTCGAGCTGGGCGGCGATTCGGTCCTGGGCGTGCGGGTCGCCGCTCGTGCCGCTCGCTCCGGAGTCCACTTCACCCCGCAACAGATTCTCCAGCACCACTCACTGCGCGACCTCGCCGCGGCGACGACGGTGAGCGCCGACCTCGTTCCCGCGGTCGGCCCGGCTGTCGCCATCCCGCCCGCCCCCAGGACTGCCGCTGCCGCTGCCACGGCCCGGCCTGACCATCGCCCGGTCCCGTTGACACCGATCATGCGCACGTTCCTGGACCGGATGCCGCCCGGAGCGCCGGACTTCGCGGACGCACACCTGCTGGAGGTCACCGTCCGGACGGACGCCGAGAGCGTACGAGCCGCGGTCGACCATCTGCTCGCCCGGCACGAGCCGCTGCGCTACCGCTTCCGCCGCAACAGCCTGGGCTGGCGGATCGACTGCGCGGAGCCGGACGCCGTCGACGTCTTCGACGTCCAGGTACTGCCGCCGATGGACGCCGAAGCAGAGCGGGAGTTCCTGGCCGCCGACATAGCTCAGTTGAGGACCCTGATCGATCTGGAACGCGGCCCGGCCCTGCGCGTGCGGTACTACGACCGCGGCCATCGCCGGAACGCCTGGATCGTCTTCCTCGTCCACCACTTCGTCTTCGACAACATGGCCACCGTCGTGCTCATCGACGAACTGGACGCCGCCCTGGGCGAACTCGTCGCCGGACATCCGCTGCCCGCCCCCACGCCCGTCCTCACCTGGCCCCAGTGGTCCCGGCATCTGACGGACATGGCTTCCTCGGACGCCCTGGCGGGAGAACTGGCCTACTGGACCAGCACTCTGCGATCAGGCGCCGCCCTGCTCGACGGCAAGCCGCCGGCCATCGGCAGCCGACCCGCCGGGGGAGTCGTCCATCGCGTACTGGAAGCCCACCAGGTGGCCGATGTCCTGCGAGGCGGGCCCGACGCGGACCCGGCCGCGATGTGCGCCTTCGCCTGTGCCCTGGCCCGGTGGCGCGGTACGGACGGGGCCAGCGTCATGACCGAGGGACGGGCCGCGCCCAACGTCTTCCGGCCTGCCGGCAGGTCACCGGCCATCGGCTGGTTCACCAGCGTGCATCCGCTGACCCTTCCCGTCGACCCGGCCGCGGACGTCCGCGCCTGCCTGCCGGCCGTCACCGACGTGGTCCGCTCCGTCCCCAACGACGGCGTGGGGTACGGCATGCTGCGCCATCTGAGTCCGGCCTCACCCGCGGTGGACCGGCTGCGGGCGCTGCCCGAACCCCAGGCGCTGGTCATCCACGGCACTCATGACGGCTCCGGCTTCGACACGGGCATACGGCTGCTGCGCAACCGCCGGGACCTGACCTCCCGCGGCCGGCGCCTGCTACCCGCCGGGTTCCCGCTGGTGCTGACCACCGCGATCACCGACAGGACCCTGCAACTGGTCCTGCTGTACGACGACAGCCACACCGACCAGGAAGCGGAGAACCTGGCCGAGGAGACCGTCCGGGCCTTCACAGAACTGGCGCGCTGAGGATGTCCTCCATCGCCCTGCGGGCAGCGTCCTGGTATCTGCCCCCGACCACGGTCGCCGTCAAGGACCTGCCCGAACTGCTCCACCTCTCCCCGGACGAGCACGAGACCTGCATGGCCCTGGGCATCGAGGAGATCCGCACCGCCGACGAACTCGACACCGTGCATCTCGCCCTGCACGCCTCACGCCGAACCCTCGCCGACGCAGGCCTGGCCCCCCAGGACCTGGACGCCCTCATCGTGGTGGAACCCCGAGCCCCGGAGGCATTCGTGGCATCCGAGGTCACCAGGCTCCAGGCACTGCTGGGCGCGGACCGCGCACTGACCTTCTCCACCGGCGGACTGGGCTGCGACTCCCTCACCCCGGCCCTGCTGACCGCCAGGGGCCTGCTGTGCGCCGATCCGGACATCCGCCACGTCCTGATAGCCCACGGCAGCAAACCCGCGGCCCCGCACCGCTACCGCCACCCCGTCACCATCTACGGCGACAGCGGACAGGCCCTCCTCCTGGCCCGCGAGGGACCGGTACGCATAGTGGACATCCTGCAGGAGAGTAACGGCGCCTACTGGGACCTCTTCCGCGTCGACTTCCGCGACCGCCCCCAGGAGCAGTGGCACGAAGTGTGCACCGACATCTCCCGCTACTCCTTCACCCTCGCCATGGAAACCCGCACAAGGCTGGGCACCCTGCACCGCCGACTCCTCGAACGCAACAACCTCCGTCCAACCGACATCCAGCACCACGTCAGCCAGAACACCTCACTCGCCGCCCTGCAGTTCTACGAGGAGACACTCGGAGCCCCCCTCCACAGCGCCTGCCGCAACAATCTCCGCCGCTACGGCCACCTAGGCGCCAACGACCCCCTGCTCAACCTCTACACAGCACTCGAACAAGACCCCGCGCGTCCCCCGACCCGGTCGGTGGTACTCAACGCCAGCCCAACGGCCTCCTGGAGCGCCGTGCTGGTGGAGAGCGGTGTCGGGAAGATGGGCCGGACACACGCTTTGTGAGCTGTGAGCTGTGAGCTGTGCGCGCTGATGAAGCGTTGGCGCGGCGGGTCGGACGCGAGCAAGAGCCATGCCATCTCCGAGTCGCCTGGCCTATTGGTTGTCCTGGTGCGTCTCGGTTTCCAGCGTGGTCGATGAATGGTCGGCGAAAGCCTCGTGGAGCCCGGGGCGGCCGTCGCCTTCGGCGATGACGCGCTGGCGGCGCCAGGCGGCGAGATCGTCCAGGTCGTCCGGCGCGGTGGCGCAGATGATGTAGCGCGCGGGTGTCACGGCTGTGGGCCGCCACCGAAGTGCGGCCAGGCTGGCCAGGTGCGCCGAGCGCGGGGTCAGGTCGGGTCGGGCGAGGTAGCCGACCAACTCGTCGCCGTCCAGGAAGGCCCGGCCGGCCGCACCCAGCAGTTCGTTGACCGCGGTCGGCTGCACCTGACACTCGGCGATCCGCCACCACGTGCCGCGGCGGGCGGCGGGCGGCTCGGGCCGGGCGAGGGCCGTGTCACCGGCGGCGGCGTCGATCAGCAGTTGCTCGACCTCGCGCAGCAGTCGTTCCACCGTGTCCGCGGTGAAGAACTGCCCGTTCGCGGTGACGTCGAGTTCGAGTTCGCCACAGGCTCGCAGCACCTGGAAGAACAGCATCACCGGCAGCTCCGACTCGGCCGGCTTGCGGCTGATCCGGGTCTCCGGCCGGGCCCGGTCGACCAGTTCCAGCGGGGCCGGTTCGTTGTTCTGCCGGTCCGGTTCGATGTTGGCCGCGACGTCGTTGAAGACCCAGTCGCGGGTGAAGCCGACGCCGCGCTTGTCAAAGGTCTCGTCTATCACCGGCCACACTGCCTTGGCGTCGAACTGGCTGTGCTTGAGCGCGGTCAGCTGGGCCGATCGGGCCTGTTCCACGAGTGCATCGAAGCTCGGGGCGGTCAGGTCCAGGCGGATGAGGGCGTCCTGCGCGAGTGCGCCGACGTATCTGCTCAGCGTGCTGCTGAACCGGTTGGCGCTCAGCGAGGCGAAGAGAGTCGATTCTTCCCCCGTGTACCGGCCCAGCACGGCGGCCACCGCCGCCAACACGACGCTGGAGTGCCCGACCTTGGTGCGGTCCACGATCCGGGTGACGGCCAGGGCAGCGGCCGGCGAGGTGATCCGCAGCTGCTGCGACTCGCCCGGCTCGTCCAGCGGCGGCACGGCCAGCCGCAGCGGCCCCTGGGCCAGTCGGGAGCGCCAGTATTTCAGCGAGTTCTGGCTGCGCCGCAGGCCGACGGGGCTCAGTTCGATCTGCGCCTGGTCCAGCGGCTGCAGGCCCGGGTCCGGCAGATCGGCGGGACTCTTGCCTTCGACCAGATCGGTCAGCTCCTCGGTGAGGATGACGCCGCTGCCGACATCGATGGCCATGTGGGTGATGACCATGACGATGGTCGTCCGCGGTCCGTCCTGTGCCCCGGGCTCGGTGACGATCGCAGCCCGCACCGGCAGTTCAGCGGTCAGCTCGAAGGGCGTGGCGCACATCTGCCGCGCCAGCTTCGCCGGGAACTGCGCGTCACCGTCGAAGTTCTCGTGCACATCCACGATCAGTTCTCCGGCCTCGCGGACAACCTGGATCGCTTCACCGGACTGGCGCAGATAATTGGTCCGCAGCGAGTCGTGCCGCCCGATCACCACGCCGATCGCCTCCGCGACCCGGTCGACGGGCACGCTCCCGTTGACCGCATGGATGACCGGGATCACGGCCGACCACTCATTCGAATCCTGGCTCACCCAGCTGAGCACGTTGGCCTGCCCGAAGGTCAGCGGACCCGGCTCCCGACGGCTGCCGCGGTAGGACACACGCACCTGTAAACCTGAAGACGTCGCAGTCATGCGCCGGTCCTCCCTGTGACGGATCGTGAAACGTTTACTCGGGCGGTACGGGTAAGGGAGATAAGCCAAGGAAATTGGTCCGCCTCGTCGCTTTCGCGAGACAACCGCCGTCCGGTTTGTCAGGAGGCGAGCTGCGGTCCGAACACTTCAGAGCTCACTTGCGAAATCTTGGTAAGGATTCTGACGCAGCGCCGGGAGTCGTGGCAAGAGAAGCAGGGATCTTCTGGCTGTTCAGTCGTCGGCGCCGGTGCTGAAGATCGGCCAGCAGACTTCGGTGCGCCACTGCTTGTCGTCGGCGGTGTCCTGGCGGCCGATGAGGTAGTACTCGCGGATGGGGCCGTCCAGTCGTAGTTCGTGGCTTGCCACGTAGGTGGCCAGTGTTCCGTAGGCGCGGTCGAGGTCGGCGGTGGAGCCGGGGTGTTCGATGACGGCGAGTTCGGCGGCCGGCACGACGAGGGGTTCGACCCGCCCCAGCCGCGGGATCTCCGCCTCGGTCGGGACGAAGACCGTGGCCTGTCCGCGTTCGTCGGTGAACAGTTCCCCGTCGTACAACCCGCCGGCCGGGCCGGTGGCGCGCATGCCCCGTGCCTCGATGGTGGCGTGTAGTTCGGCGAGCGCGCCCTGATACCAGGGGAGGAAGTCGCCTTTGTCGACGACGGTGGTGACGGCCGCGGTCATGGTCGCGGTGGCCCGGCGGTGGCTGACCGGTGCGGCGGCGGTCGGGCCGGCGAGCAGGTCGCGCAGCGACGCCACCGCGGACTGGGTCTGGGCCAGGGTCTGCTCCAGGTTCGCCAGGTGTTCGGAGATGAGCTTGTTCCGGGTGTACAGGTCCGGGGCTCGCAGCACGGCGTGGATGTGGTCCACCGGCATGTCCAGGTCCCGGAAGCGGCGGATGACCTGTGCCGTCGGGATCTGATCGGCGGTGTACCAGCGGTATCCGGTGTCCGCGTCGACGTCGGCCGGCGTCAGGAGCCCGACGCGGTGGTAGTAGCGCAGGGTTTTGACGCTCAGGTGGGTGGCCCGGGAGAAGTCGCCGATGGCCAGTGTGGCAGGCATACGCCCAGTATGTGGCCCTCCCCTAAGGGGAGGGCCAAGGCTGCCCGCCGCTGTTGACCCTCCCCTGAGAGCACCGCCGACGGTGGAGTCACTCGGCCGCGAGGTCTGCGTGCCGGTCGCAGTAGAGACCCATCGAAACCCGTTTGGAAGGAAATCATCATGAACGCAAACGTCCCTGCCGTCAGTGTCATGGCTTTGACCATCGACTGTGCGGATCCCGCCGCGCTGGCGGAGTTCTGGGGGAACGCTCTGGGCCGCCCGGTCAGCCCGGGATCGACCGCGGAGATGGCGCAGCTGGAGGCCGCGGGCCCGGCAAGCGGCCCCCGGATGTTCTTCCAGCGCGTCCCGGAGGCCAAGACCGTCAAGAACAGGCTCCACCTCGACCTGGCCACCGAGCACTACGACCAGGAGATCGAGCGGCTGACCGGCCTGGGCGCCAAGGCGGTCGACGAGGTCAAGGTGCCCGGGGTCCGCTGGACCACGTTCGCCGACCCCGAGGGCAACGAATTCGACCTGCTCACCTTCAAGAGCGAGTAACCGCCGAGGGCGAACGGCAACCACTTCCCGGTACCGGCCGTCACGCGGTACCGGCCCATCGTGGGAAACAGCAACGAAAGGATCTTGATCATGACCAGCAAGCAGATGGACGCGATCGTCCTGCAGGCCTTCGGGTCTCCGGCGCAGGCGTTGACACGCCGGTCCGAGCCGGTTCCCGAGCCGGGCCCGGGCGAGGTGCTCGTCGAGGTGCACGCCGCCGGGGTGAACCCGCTCGACGTCTTCATCGCCACCGGCATGCTCGGCACCCCGGTGCCGGTGATCCCCGGCGGCGACTTCGCCGGGGTCGTCGTCTCCGACGGCGGCCTGGCCGGCCAGGAGGTGTGGGGCAGCGGATGGTCGCAGGGTGTGGAGTTGGGCATGACGCGTCCGGGCACGCACGCCCGGTACGTCGCCCTTCCGGAGAAGCTGCTCTCCCGCAAGCCGGCGCGGCTGACGATGAGCGAGGCCGCCGCGGTCGGCCGTTCCTACGTCGCCGCCTGGATGACGGTGATCACCCAGATGGACATCCGCGGCGGCGAGACCATCCTGATCACCGGCGGCGCCGGCATGATCGGCCAGGCCGCCACCGCGCTCGCGCGCTGGCGCGGCGCGACGCCGATCATCGCCGCCCGGCACAAGCCCGAAGGCGTCGAGCACTACATCGACACCGCCTCCGGCGACATCCCCGAGGCGGTGCGCGAGCTGACCGAGGGGCGCGGCGCCGACCTGGCGTTGGACATCGTCGGCGGCGCGCTGTTCGAACCCGCCGTGCGCAGCCTGCGCTTCGGCGGCCGGCTGGCCGCGACCTTCAACAACCTCACCCGGATCGAGTTCAACCCGGGCGAGGAAATCGTCAACAGGCAGCTGCGCATCTCCGGGATCGCCAGCCTGTTCTGGGAGCCGACCGAGATCGCGGCCATCTTCGACCAGCTCGCCCCGCTGTTCGACCGCGGCCTGCTGCCCGCTCCGGCGGTCAAGGCATGGCCCCTGGACAAGGCCGCCGAGGCCTACCAGAGCGTCGCTGCCGGATCAGCCGGAATCAAGCAGGTCCTGCTGCCCGGCGACACCACGGAATAGCGTCGCCCGGCATCTGTGGCACGGGTGGTGATTGTTCATAGCGGCGCCACTCGTCGGTCATGAACGATCTCTGCCTCGGCAGCCCGCCCCTTCCTTAATTAGCCTATGAAACTTTCTACCAAGCTCCGCTGGGCGGCCGTGGCGGCGAGCGCCGCGGTCGCGTCGGCGGCGGTCGGCCTGGCGGTGGCCGCTGCCGCCGGCGGTCCCGCCGCGTCGACCGGTGGCGGGCAGAGCTACTCCGCGGCCTGTCCGGCCGCGGATGTGGTCACGCCCGCATTGAACAGCAACCTGATCGAGAACGCCGGGGCCGAGGACTACACGGCGCTCACCACGCTCGGCGAGCCCGCCACCGAGGACCCGCCCTCGGCCGAGACCAAGAGCGGGTGAAATGGAGTGCAGTCGACGCTACGCGATACGGACCCGGCGGACAGCGGCAAGGCCGTACTGATCGCGGGTGGCCGGCCGCACTGCGATCGTCGCCCGCGCGGAACCTATCCTTCCCCGAGAGCCATACTGGTGAAGTGCTCGGCGGTCTCGCGAAGTGACTGCTCCAGCAGTTGCAGACCTTCGGCCAGGCGCCACTCGCGGCCGCGCTCCTGGCACATGCGCCAGACCTCGCAATACCGGTCCTCAAGATCCAGCGCGCGCTCGATGGCGTCGAAGTCGATCGGCGACTTCCTCCGGGAAGGGCCGGCGGCCTTCCGCTGTAGCGCCTGCGCATTCACCCGCTCGTGGGCGATGAGGATCTCCCCGACCCGCTGCAGATGGATCCCGCCGACGATGTCGCTGCTGATGATCTCGGCGAGGACGCGGTTCCGTTCGTCGCCGCTCAATCGCCCTCCTCGGTCTGTATCACGGCCTTGATTTGGGTGCATACCACGCGTTCGCTTACAGGCGAGTCAACGGTTCTCGCTTCCGGATCGCCAGAAGAGCGCGATATCCGTCATCGGCGACTTTGCCCAGATAGTGGTCGTACCCTCCATAAACAGCGCCTGTCGAGTCCATCAGCAGGGTCAGGCCTCCGCTAGCGGATTGGCCGATGGGGCACAGAGCCTCCCCAACCCTTTCTTCGTACTCCGCTACCGTAGCCCGGTGAATCCGTCGCGAGGGCATTACGCCAGAAACGAAACAGGCGTGCAGGCCTCCCACGGAGCTGTGGCGAGGGTACTCAAATTCCAGGCCGCTGCATTCCCCCATCCACCTGTGAACGGCATCGGAGACGCTATAGCCTTCCGTCTCCCATTCCTCCAGGTCGGCGGCCAGATCGACCTGCCTGCCGGGATACCAGCCGATCTCCCGTAGGAAACTGAGCAGCTCGGCTTCCTCGAGTGCAGGCTTCATGCGGTCCTCTACCACTCGGTTTCTCTCATGTGGGCATTCATATACTCAGCGACCTTCGAATCGATGACTCGGGAGGGTACGGCTCCACCGAGTCGATCCACAGGTACCGAGCCTTGCCCCGGCGGGCCTCGATGCCCGATTTCGTGGGGCCGCGCCGGCTTCGTGCGTCTGCGCCGGTTCTAGAGCAGTCCCCGCCGAACCGCCTGCACCCCGGCTTGGAAGCGGTTGCGCGCGCCCAGCTCTTCCATCAGTTCGCTGACCCGCCGTTGGACGGTGCGCGCCGAAACCTGTAGCTGGCGGGCGATCGCGTCGTCGGTCATCCCGGCGGTCAGCAGTGTCAGCAGTTCCAGGGCCCCGAGGCGCTGCCCGTCGGCTGATCGGCCGCCGGTCGGGGTGCTGCCGTCGCTGACGGCGCCGGTCTGGTCGCGCGGATCGCCGCGGCCGGCTGTCGCCGGTATGGGCATGGCGCGCGCCCACTGGGCTTCGAAGGTCTGCACCAGCGCGTCCAACATTGGCGATGGCCGAACGATCAACGCGCCGTCCAACTCCGCGCCCGATGCCACGGGCAGCAGGGCCCAGCGCCGGTCCACGACGGCCAGCTTGAAGGGCAGCTCGGTGACCACGACCGCCTCCTCGCCGGCGGCTATCAGCATTCGGACCTGTTCCAGATGTCCGGGCAACAGCAGTGCTGAGCGTTCGTACACCGCCCGGCACAGGACCCCGCGCTCCAGGACCTCCAGTTCCGGGCCGACGTTGTCGTCCTGGACGAACGGGGCCTTGTCCAGCACCGAGACCTCCCGGCGCGCGCCGGCCAGCATGGAGAGCCAGACCTCTGCGATGGCGTCGCGTCCGGTGACGACCTCGGCCAGGTCGGCGCAGCCGGGATCGCGGCGTCCGCGCTCGCGGTGGTAGCCGTCCAGGAGCCGCGTGATCTCCTCGCGCAGTCGGCGTTCGGACTGCTCGCGCTTGCTGAGCACGCGCTCGATCGCCACGTCCGGTGCCGCGGCGCACCACGGGGTTCGGGCGCCGTTCTCCGACATCCGCACCAGCCGCCGGCTGTGCAGGCCGGTGAGCAGCTGCAGGACGTCGTCCTGCACCATTTTGAGCGCCTCTGCCAGCTCGGCGGTGGTCGCCGTGCCCCGTCGGCACAGCTCCAAGTAGACGAGCTCCTCGCCCCGGGTCACGCCTATGCCGCTCCCGGGTCCTTTCTGCTCTTCCGTCTGCTCCAACACGGGCTTTCACCTTCTTGTCGCTCCGGGTGGCCGACGGCGCGGCGGTGGTCAGACCGGGTCGCGCCATCGCGGGCTGAGCCTTTACATACCCTGATATCCGGACGTTGCCACCTCACGGGGGACGCGTTCGTCATGTCCGGATTCCATCGGACAAGAAGCCTTTCGTGTGTGTGCGGGATTGATCGGCATTTGGCCAAGCTTTTAACCCGCCGCCTACCGTCGGCGTCCCATAATCGGACTCATCGCCAAGGCGGGATGGATGGTGGGGCTCTGTGAAGGTTCTGCGCCGGTTCGGCATCGCCGCGCTGGGGCTCGCGATCGTCGCGACAGCCGGATGCACTGGCCGTGCCTCACATCCACCGACAGCTGTGCCAAAGACATCTGTGCCGCCGACGTCTGCGCCACCGGCGTCGGCATCCGCCAACTCTGCGCCGACATCCCCGTCCGGTTCCCAGGACGGCCGAACCGGCGCCCTGTCATGGATCATCGGTGGCAGTACGCTGACTCAGCTGCGAGCCGCCGACACCGCCGGGAATCTGACGAAGCAGTTCTTTGACACGCCGCGCGCCTACGTGATCACCAACCCCAAGGACTGGTCCGTCCCCGACGGCTGGACCAGCACGCCCACGGCCAGCTTCACCAGCTACGCCGCCCTCCAGGCGGCCGTGAGCTCCGGCAAGCTCGACCCCCGAATCCGGGCCGTGCTCTACGACAACGAGAGCTGGTCGCAGACCCCTGTCGCCGAACAGCGCGATCCGGCACACTACGACCAGCTGGCCGCCCAACTTGTCCACCAGCACCATCTGTTGTTCATCGCCACCCCGGCGGTCGACCTGACGAAGTCCGCCGGCGCCCAAGACCGCTACAGCCGTTTCCTCGCCTCCGGCTTGGTCGGCTCGATCGCCGGCGACGCCGACGTCATCGACATCCAGGCACAGGGCTCCGAGATGGATGTGGCCAAGTACGAGGCCTTCGTCAGCGCGGCGGTGGCCCAGGCCCGGCGGAGCAACCCCGGCGTCAAGGTCCTGGCCGGGATCAGCACGAACCCGACGGGCCAGGCCGTCACCACGCAGGACGTCGTCAAGGCCATCGGGTCCGTGCAGGGGACGGTCGACGGCTACTGGCTCAACGATCCGGCCCGGTCCGCGTATTGTCCGACCTGCGCCGGCCCCTTTCCCCAGGTCTCGCTCGGCATCCTGTCCGCCCTGGCCGTGTCAGGGAAGAGTGGTTGAGCGAGCCCTGGCGGCGGCGGGGCGCCAGAACGCGCTCCACGTCGGATAGCGGCCGCGGACCGCCAGCGGCGGACGGACCGGACGGACTCCGCAGGCCAGGATCGCCTCCAGCAGGAACACCCGTTTGAGCATCGCGAACACCAGCCACAGCGGCGCCCACGGCAGCACGTCGAGCCGTCGGTAGTAGACCAGGATGATCAGACGAGGCACCAGTCCCGGCAGGAACGAGATCAGCAGGAACCCGAAGAACTTGAGGATGTTGTGCTGCGCGCCGGGCACGATCGCGGCGTACTGGAGCGCGAGGATCATGATGAAGAAGTGCGCCGGCGAGAACAGCCTGGTCCCGGCGCTCTTCGGGAGCTGATACCAGAAACGCGGTCCGGGGGCCCCGTTGCCGAACGGTGTGAAGCGGCCGAAGTTCATCAGCCCTCCCATCCCCCACCGGAAGCGTTGTACGCGAAGGTCCTTGACGGTCGGCGGGACGTCCTCGTAGGACACGATGCGCGGATCGAGCGCCGCCCGCCAGCCGAGCCGCCCCAGCGCGCAGGTGAACTCGGCGTCCTCGCCGAACATGCCGCTGACGAACCCGCCGAGGGCCAGACCCGCCTCGCGCCGGAAGGCGGTGAAGCTGCCCAGGATGCACGGCACCGCGTCGACCTGGGACAGCATCACCTGCGAGAATCCGAAGTTGAAGATCTGCTCGATCGCCCGCATCCGGTCGATCCAGGTGCCGTAGGGCTCCTTCGGGACGGTCAGCGCGCCGACCACGCCGACCCGGGGATCGGCCAGGAAGTGCGGGATGCTGTAGACGAAGGCGTCCGAGTCGATCGCACAGTCGGCGTCCAACCGGTACATGTAGTCCGCGGTGCACCGCTGGAGGGCGAGGTTGAGCGCCTTGGCCTTCCCGCCGTGAGCACCCTGGATCACCTCGCCGGTCGCGTGGCCGTAGGCGTGCATTGTGGCCTCGGCGAGCGCGCTCGTCTCGTCGGTCGAACCGTCGTCGCACAGGATCACCCGGACGGGTCCGCCGTAGGCGGCCGCCGCGCGGTCGATGGAGCGCAGCAGCCGTTCGATCCCCACTGCCTCGTTGTAGGCCGGGATGATGACGTCCAGCGCGGGTCGCTCGGGGCCGGGTTGCGGCCGGCGGCCACCGGTCCACTTGACGAGCCCGAGCAGGATGTAGACGAAGTCTGAGATCGCGGTGCGCAGGCTGACGATGATGACGAACACCGTCACCGGGTGGTCGCCGACGGCCTCGATCATCACCAGGGCCAGCGTCCCGATGATCCCGGTCGCCCCGACCAGGCAGAACAGCAGTGTCAGCGTGTCGCGCCAGTCGCCGCGTCGCAGATTCGGCTGCGAGGTGACCCGCGGCAGGGCGTAGGTGGTGAAGGACAGCCGGAAGACCATCATGAAGCCGAGCGTGTACTCCAGGTAGATCCCGGCGATCGGGACGAGTCCCGCCGGGACGCCGGCCGCCGTCCCGGCAAGTCCGATCAGGCTGTCCGACGCGACGGAGACCGCGACGAACAGCGGTGCGTGCAGCAGGATCACCAGACGGCGGCCGGGAGTGGCCGGCAGCACGACCGCCATAGTGATCAGATATCCCACGACCGCCGCCGGAACCAGGGGCGTGATGTGCTCGGCGTAGGCGGTCGCGGCGGCCGGGTCGCGGTCGATCGCGCCGATCACATCGGACACGAAGACCTGGTACACCCTGAGCACCTGGAAGTCGCGCATCCCGATGATGCCGGTGCTCACCGCCAGCCCCACGGCCAGGAACGCCAACAGGCGCCGCGTCGACGGCTTGCGGAACGGTGGCAGCTTCACCAGGCGGTCCGTGCCCTGGTCCGAATCGTCGTGGCGGCGCGACAGCGGCTGCCAGACGACCAGCACGAGGACCACGAGGTTGATCGAGAGCAGGGTCAGGCCCTTGATGTTGTCCATCGTGAGGGGCATCAGAACAGCTTGACGTCCACGGTCATGCCGGCGAGGATCTCCGGCCGGACCGTGTCCATCGAGATCAGGACGTCGTAGTACGTCGTCGTCCCCGGGACGTGCGCCGGGTCGAGCATCACCTGGCCTATCTTGCCGGTCACCGACGTCCCCGTCGCCGAGAAGTCCAGCTTCGCCGGCTCGCCGACGTGCACGGTGGTCATGTTCTGCTCCGGTATCTGTGCCACGACGTCGAGCGCGCCCGCGTACACGGTGATGAGCGGCTGGAAGCCGGACGCCTGCCCGGTCCCGCCGCTGTTGGCCGACGGCGGCACGAACAACTGGAAGCCAGGCTGCTGATTCGCCTCCGTCCCCGGCTGGGCGGCCGGACCCGCGTAGCTGTGCACGCCGTCGGATCCCGTGATGTCCCCGACCGCTCCCGCGACGTCCGCCACGACGCCGTCGGCCGGAGCCGTGAGCGTCGCGTTCTTCACGGCCAGCTGGTCGGCGGCGACCTGCGACTGCGCGGTCGCCAGGTCCGCTTTGGCCTGGGCGATGACCGCGGAGCTCAGCGGTTCGGCCGCCGCGGACGTCTTCTGTTGCGCGGCTGTGAGGATCGCTTCGCTCTGTGTCACGTCGTCCGCGTCATGCGTCTCCTCCAGCTGGGTCGAGGATTGCAGCTTCGCCAACTCGGCCTGAGCCGTGGACAGATCGGTCGAGTCCCGGTTCACCTGCGATTGCAGGTTCTGGCAGAACTGCATCTGTGTCGCGCTCGTACTGCCGCTCTGTGAAGGGCTGGGGGCGGATGCGTGCGTCGGGCCCGATGACGGCGTCGTGGCCGAGGACGGGGCGCACTGCTGTGTGTAGTGGCCGTTGTCGATGTTGTATGTGTTCTGATCCCCGGTGACCACCGCCGTCTGCTCGGCGATCGTGTGCTGGTCGTTGGTCTGCGCGAGCGTCAGCGCGCTCTTGGCGGTGGCCACGGCCGCGGTCGCCTGGGTGAGGCTCAGCCGGTCCTGCGCCTGCTCGGTGGCCGTGGCCTGCGGAGCTTGGTCGGCGGCCACCAAAGCGGTGTCCGCTGTGACCGCGGCCTGTGCCGCCGACAGGTTCGCCGCGGCGACGCTGCTGTCCATCGTGGCCAGCGGCTGTCCGGCCACCACATGCTGGCCGGGCTTGACCGTCAGCGTCAGCACCGTCCCGGTCGTCGGGAAGTTGAGGTAGTAGGTGTGCGACGGCGCCACCTGGCCGCTGAAGGCCGGCGTCTTGGTGGCCACCTTGTCATACGTCACCAGGCCCAGGCCCGATCCGGCGATCGCCACGAAGGACGCGACGGCCATCTGCCGGGGCCGCATCGGCGAGCGGGCCGGCCTCATCTCGCCGACGCCGGCCTCGCCGCTGGCCAGGGCCGCGTTCATGCCGCGCACGCGGTCCCGCTTCACCATGACTGATTCCTCTCGGTTCTTCTGACTCAGGGCTGGACGACGGCCCGGACGTGCGGGTCCGCCCCGTCCGGCAGTTCGGTCATCAGGTCCTCGGCGGTCTGCATCCCGGCCCGCCACACCGATCTCGCGATGATCTTCGACAGGTCGACCCGGTGCCGGTAGCGCGCCGCGATGTCGGTGCACTCGGCGAGCAGGCCGTCGGACAAGGTGGTCGGGTTCAGGCCGAGCGCGAGGAACCGGTCGTTGCGGACGACCAACTCGTTCTCCACGGCCTCCCGGCGCGGGTTCGGCAGGTGCGCGACCTCGACCCCGGTCAGGTCGCTGACCATCTTCGCCAGGTCGTAGACCCGGTGCGTCTCGGTGATCTGGTTGAAGACCGCGGGCTTCGCCCCGGCTTCCGGCGGGTTCTCCAAAGCGATCTGGACGCACCGGACGGTGTCCCGGATGTGGATGAACGCCCTGGTCTGCCCGCCGGTCCCGTGCACGGTGAGCGGGTGCCCGATGGCTGCCTGCATGAGGAAGCGGTTGAGCACGGTTCCGTAGTCGCCGTCGTAGTCGAAGCGGTTGATCAGCCGCTCGTCGCGGACCGTCTGCGGGGTCTGGGTCCCCCAGACGATGCCCTGGTGCAGGTCCGTGATCCGCAGCCGGTCGTTGGCCGCGTAGAAGGCGAACATCAGCTGGTCGAGCGTCTTGGTCAGGTGGTAGACCGAGCCCGGGTTGGCCGGATGCAGGATCTCCCGCTCCAGGTCGCCGTCGGGGGTCGGTACCTTGACGGTCAGGTAGCCCTCGGGGATCGGTGCGGACCCCGACCATCCGTACCCGTACACCCCCATGGTGCCCAGGTGTACCAGCGCGGCATCGACGCCGGTGGCGACCAGAGCGGTGAGCAGGTTGTGCGTCGCGCGGACATTGTTGTCGACCGTGTAGCGCTTGGCCGTCGCCGAGCGCATCGAGTACGGTGCGGCGCGCTGCTCGGCGAAGTGCACGACAGCGTCGGGACGCAGCTCGGCCAACAGGGCGGTGAGCCGCTCGTACTCGGCCGCCAGGTCGAGGTGGACCAGCCCGATATCCCGTCCGGAGACCTCCCGCCAGGCCCTGACACGCTCGCCGGGTGGCCGGATCGGAGTGAGGGACTCGACTTCCAGGTCGAGGTCGATCCGGCGCCGGCTCTGGTTGTCGACGATGGTGACTTCGTGACCCAGGTCCGACAGGTGCAGGGACGTCGGCCAGCCGCAGAAGCCGTCGCCGCCGAGAATGAGGACACGCATAACGACCGACACCTTTCGGAAACGGAATGGAAATACGACGCGATTGCGCCGGGTGCCTGCCGAGCACTTGTCGGCGGATGCCGAGAAAGGCGGCCGGACGCTCCGGAAAGTACGCTCGGCGATATTCGACGTCAAGACGACGATCGGCTCGTCAATACCTGGTCTACACCTATGGTACAAGATCGTTGATTGGATGGGAGCAGCTCAGGGCGTGATAACGAGGAGCTCTTCGGGTCCCGAAACCCCTGGTGGCGAATTCCTGCCAAGTCGGGTTCCCGCAACTCGCAGGTCTCGACGACGTTACGCCGAGTAAAGCCTAATTAAAGAACTCGACCGTGGACCTGACGGAAACGGCTATGGGCGGTATCACCGTCCATGGCGCGTCTTTCGCCAATGGTTCGAACCGGGAAAGCAGGGGAGCGCATGCAGAAGAGCACTCGATTGACCGGTGACCTGGAACAGCTCGCGGTCCGGGCGGACCGCGAACTCCAGGGGGCCGACGCCCTGGAGATCCTCCGTTGGGCGGGCACGGCGTTCGGTCCGAGGCTGGTCGTCGCCTCCTCGATGGCCGACACGGTACTGGTGTATCTGGCGGCCCACGCGGTCCCCGGCGTCGACGTCTTGTTCCTGGACACCGGGTACCACTTCCCGGAGACCATCGGCACCCGGGACGCCGTCGCGGCCGTCTGCGACATCACCCTTGTCGACGTCGCCCCCGTCCAGACCGTCGCCGAGCAGGACGCGCGGTTCGGCCCGCGGCTGCACGACCGGGATCCGGACCTGTGCTGCCGGCTGCGCAAGGTCGTGCCGTTGAACCGGGCTCTGGGCCCCTACCTCGCCTGGGCCACCGGAGTCCGCCGGGAGGAGTCGCCGATCAGGGCCGCCACACCTGTCGTCGGCTATGACGCGGCCCGTGCGATGGTGAAAATCAATCCTCTGGCTCACTGGACCGAGGCCGATCTCCAGGCGTACGCCGCGCGTCATCAGATCATCGTCAACCCCCTGCTGGACCAGGGCTACGCGTCCGTCGGGTGCGCGCCGTGCACGCGGCCGAGCCAGAACCGTGACGGCCGCTGGGCCGGGGCAGCCAAGACCGAATGCGGGATCCACACATGACGCCGGTACCCGGGACGAGCGAACAAGGGGTTGCAATGGGGCTCGCGGGACCGCGTGACTACACGCTCTCGCATCTCGGCGTCCTGGAGGCCGAGGCGTTGCACATCTTCCGCGAGGTGGCCGCCGAGTTCGAACGGGCGACCCTGCTGTTCTCCGGGGGCAAGGACTCGATCGTCATGCTGCACCTCGCCCGCAAGGCGTTCGCGCCGGCCCGGCTCCCGTTCTCCCTGCTGCACGTCGACACCGGCCACAACTTCGACGAGGTCCTGGAGTACCGGGACCGGATCGGGGCGCTGGCCGGAGTGCGCCTGCACGTCGCCGCCGTGCAGGACTACATCGACGACGGCCGGCTGACCGAACGCGCGGACGGTACCCGCAACCCGTTGCAGACAGTCCCTCTGCTCGCCGCGATCCGCTCGCACCGCTTCGACGCGGTCTTCGGCGGCGGGCGCCGGGACGAGGAGAAGGCCAGGGCCAAGGAGCGGGTGTTCTCGCTGCGCGACGAGTTCGGCCAGTGGGACCCGCGGCGTCAGCGTCCTGAGCTGTGGCAGCTCTACAACGGACGGCACCGTGTCGGCGAGCACGTCCGGGTCTTCCCCCTGTCGAACTGGACCGAGCTCGACGTCTGGTCCTACATCGAGCAGGAGCGGATCGAGCTGCCGTCGATCTACTTCAGCCACACCCGCGAGGTGTTCCTCCGCGACGGCATGTGGCTGGCCCCCGGGGCTTGGGGCGGTCCGCGCGCCGGCGAGCGGGTCGAGAGCCGGACGGTGCGCTACCGCACGGTCGGCGACATGTCCTGCACCGCCTCGGTCGACTCGCGGGCGGCGACCGTCGCCGAAGTGATCGCCGAGATCGCCTCCTCGCGCCTGACCGAGCGGGGCGCGAGCAGGGCCGATGACCGGGTGTCCGAGGCAGCGATGGAAGACCGAAAGCGAGAGGGCTACTTCTGATGACACCGGCAACCGGGCTCCCGCAAGAGAAGCTACAGAAGGCTGAACGCATCGCGCCGCACCCGCCCGAGACCGCGGACCTGCTGCGACTGGCGACCGCCGGAAGCGTCGACGACGGCAAATCCACGCTCGTCGGCCGGCTGCTGCACGATCTCAAGGCTGTGATGCCGGACCAGCTGGCGGCCGTCGAGCGGGCCTCCCGCGACCGCGGCCTGACCTCGGCCGACCTGGCGCTGCTGACCGACGGCCTGCGGGCCGAGCGGGAGCAGGGCATCACGATCGACGTCGCCTACCGGTACTTCGCCAGCCCCAGGCGCCGGTTCATCCTGGCCGACACCCCCGGCCACGTGCAGTACACCCGCAACATGGTCACCGGCGCCTCCACGGCCGGCCTGGCGGCCATCCTCATCGACGCGCGCTACGGCGTCGTCGAGCAGACCAGGCGGCACCTCGCGATAGCCGCGCTCCTGCGCGTCCCGGAAATGGTCTTCCTGGTCAACAAGATGGACCTGGTCGGATTCGACGAGTCCGTGTTCGCCGGCATCGCGGCCGAACTCCAGGGCCACGCCCGCCGCCTCGGCGTCGAGGCGGTGTCCGCGATCCCGATCTGCGCGCTGCGCGGCGACAACGTCGTCGAGTGCTCCGATTCGATGGACTGGTATCAGGGCCCTACTCTCCTGGAGCAACTGGAGCAGATCCCCGTCGCCGCCGATCCCTCGAACGAGCCGGCCCGCTTCCCGGTGCAGTACGTGATCCGGTGCGCCGAGCAGGACTATCGCGGCTACGCCGGACAACTGGTGTCCGGGGTCCTGCGCACCGGCGACAAGGTCGTGGTGCTGCCCTCGGATCAGCGCTCGACGATAGCCGGGATCGACGTGGGCGGGACGGCCGCCGACACGGCCTTCGCGCCGCAGTCCGTGGTGGTCCGGCTCAAGGACGACATCGATGTGGGGCGCGGCGACCTCATCGCGTCCACCGCCTCGGCGCCCGCGACGACCCGCGACGTGAGCGCCATGGTCTGCCATCTCGCGGACCGTCCGCTGCGGGTCGGCGACCGGGTGCTCCTGCGGCACACGACGCGCACGGTCAAGGCGATCGTCACCGAGATCGTCCACCGGCTGGACATCACGACGCTGCAGACCTGCCCGCATCCGCGGGAGCTGCGCGCCAACGACATCGCGCGGCTGCTGCTGCGGACCTCCGCGCCGATCGTCGCCGACGACTACGCCGTGAACCGGCACAGCGGCGCCTTCCTGTTGGTCGACGAGCCGACGGGCGACACGCTGACCGCCGGCATGATCGGCCGGTCCCTCGGCGAGACCGGCAGTGCCCTGTGACACGCCGGATCGGGATGGTCGCCGCGGCCGCGATGTCCGTCCTGCTGAGCGCGTGCGTGCACGCCGAGACGACCGCGTCGGTGGGCGCGCAGGGCGGTGTCCAGGGCGCTGTCCAGGGCGGCGCGGCGGGCGGGACCGCGGGTGCTCCGGCCGCGTCGCTGCGTCTGGGGTATTTCGCCAACGTCACCCACACCACGGCGATCGTGGGAGTGGCCGGGGGGTACTTCGCGGCGAAGCTGGGTCCGACGAAGCTCTCGACTCAGATCTTCTCCTCCGGTCCTGATGAGATGACAGCGTTGTTGTCGGGGCAGCTCGACGCCGCCTATGTGGGCCCTTCCTCCGCGCTGAACGCGTTCGTCGAGTCGCACGGCCGGGGCCTGGCCATCGTCGCCGGGGCGGAGGACGCCGGCGCCGAGCTCGTGGTGAGCCCGAGGATCACCTCCGTCGCGGATCTGCGGGGCCGGACGATCGCCGATCCGCAAGTGGGCAACACCCAGGACGTGGCGCTGCGCTACTGGCTGGGGCAGCACGGGTATGCCACGACAGTGCAGGGGTCCGGGGACGTCAAGGTGCAGCCGGCGGACAACGCGACGACTCTCACGCTGTTCGAGAACGGCAGGATCGACGGGGCGTGGGTGCCCGAGCCGTGGGCCTCGCGGCTGGTGCTGGAAGGCGGCGGGCACGTGCTCGTGGACGAACGTACGCTGTGGCCGGGCGGCGATTTCGCCACGACGGACCTGGTGGTCGCCACCGGCTATCTCGCCAGGCATCCACAGACAATCAGAGCCCTGATCAGCGCGCACATCGCGGCGAACACCTGGGTCCGGGCCGACCCCGTCGCCGCGCGGGCATTGGTGAACGCCCAGCTCGCGGCACTCACGGGGACACCGCTGAAACCCGAGGTGATCGCCCGCGCGTGGGGGCAGGAGTCGGTGACCGACGACCCCGTCGCGAGCAGTCTGCGGACCAACCTGGACCACGCCGTCGCCGACGGCCTGATCCAGGCGTCGAAGGCCTCGGCGCTGTCCGGCATTTTCGACCTGACCCTGCTCAACCAAGCCCTGGCCGCCGTCGGGCAGCCGGCGGTGAGCGCCGACGGGCTCGGTGCCCAGTGACGAAGGACAAGATCCATGACCCATGTGACCAGCCCCGGCGCAGTGCCCTGGGCAGACCTGGAACCCGCTGTCGATTCCGCCACAGCCTCTGTTGAGGCGCTCGCGACCGCGGCGCCTGTCGCCGTACGTTTGTCAGGGGTCTTCAAGACCTTCGGGCGGGACGCCGTGCCGGTCCTGGAGGACATCGACCTCGAGGTGGCCGCCGGAGAGCTGGTGTGTGTCCTGGGTGCGTCGGGCTGTGGGAAGTCCACGCTGCTCAACCTGATCGCCGGCCTGGAGACCCCGACCGCCGGGAGTATCGACCTGCCCGGCGGGCACGCTTCGCTGATGTTCCAGGAGTCGGCGCTCTTTCCCTGGCTCACGGCGGCCGGGAACGTCGACCTGGCTCTGCGACTGCGCAAGGTGCCCAAGGCCGTTCGCCGCGAGGAGACAGTTCGCCTGCTGAGCCTGGTGCGGCTGGAAGGAGCCGCGGACAAGCGGGTCCACGAACTGTCAGGCGGTATGCGTCAGCGAGTAGCCCTGGCGCGAGCGCTGGCCCAGGAATCCGGGGTCCTGCTCATGGACGAGCCCTTCGCCGCGCTGGACGCGATCACCCGTGACGTCCTGCACGAGGAACTGATCAACCTGTGGCAGCGCGCCGCCGCGGCCGGGGCGCCCCTGGCGATCGTGTTCGTCACCCACAATGTCCGCGAGGCCGCACGCCTGGGCCAGCGCGTCGTCCTGCTCTCCTCCCGGCCCGGCCGCGTGGCACGCCAGTGGCGCGTCGACATCGACCACCCGCGCCGCATCGAGGACGCCCGAGTCGCGAGTCAGGCCGTCGAGATCACCGACGAGCTGCGCAAGGAGATAGCCCGCCATGCCTGACTCGGCCGCCGCCGCCCCGACTCCCAAGGAACTGGCCGCTCTCGAAGCCGGTCTGGACGCACTGGAGACCGGACGCGCCCCGCGCAGATCGCGCTGGCGAACATCCGCCAGAACCCTGCTTCCCCCGGCCCTGGCGATCGCCGCCCTGCTTGGCGTCTGGGACGCACTGGTCCTGTCCCGGATCAAGCCCGCCTGGGTTCTGCCCGGTCCCGGCGACGTCTACGACGCCCTCACCGGTGGCTGGGCCCACTACCGGATCGGCGCCGCACTCTGGGGCTCCGTATCGCGCGCACTGATCGGCTTCGCCGCGTCCCTGGTGATCGGCACCCTGCTGGGACTCGCGGTCTCCAGCAACCGGTCCCTGCGCGCCGCACTGGCGCCCCTGCTGTCCGGACTCCAGACCCTTCCGTCGGTGGCGTGGGTCCCGATCGGCATCATGTGGTTCGGCATCACCCCCGCCACCATCTACACCGTCGTCCTCCTGGGCGCCGTCCCATCGATCACCATCGGCCTGATCGGCGGCATCGACCAGATCCCGCCCCTCTACCGCCGGGTCGGCGACAACCTCGGCGCCCGCGGACCCGCACTCGTGCGCCATGTCCTGCTGCCGGCGGCCCTGCCGGCCTACGTGTCAGGACTCAAACAAGGCTGGGCCTTCGCCTGGCGCTCCCTGATGGCCGCCGAGCTGATCGCGGTCTCCCCGAACCTGGGCCCGGGTATCGGCCAGGTCCTGGACCTGGCCCGCAACAACCAGGACATGCCACTCGCCTTCGCCACCGTCCTGCTCATCCTCGGCCTCGGCGTGGCCGCCAACCAAACCGTCTTCGCCCCGCTCGAACGCAGGCTCCTGCGAACCCGCGGACTCATCTGACTCCCCTTGCCAATTGGTCTGAACCAGTCTTGTGAATGGTCTTGACCAATCCGTTCCCCGCACGTACAAAGTGGACACCGGGTCGGCCCACGGGCTCGGTGAGATGCGCAATTCACGGCACCTCTCCCCACTTTGGAGGGCTCATGCGGATCGGAAAACGGAATCTTCGCGCAGCACTTACAGCCGGCTCGGCGTTCGGGCTGGCAGTCGGCGCAACAGCCATCGCGGTGGCTGCGGCTCCCGCTGCACAGGCCACCACATGCGCCACGGCATGGAGTTCCACCGCGGTCTACACGGCAGGCCAGCAGGCCAGCGAGAACGGGACCAACTACACCGCCAACTGGTGGACTCAGGGCAATGATCCGGCGACCAGCAACGGCGGATCCGGTTCCGGACAACCGTGGACGTCCAACGGCGCGTGCACCGGCGGCGGCACCACCGGGGGCGGAACCGGAGGCGGTACAACCGGTGGCGGCACCGGCGGCACCGGCGGCGGAACGGGTGGGGTGAGCGGCCTGCTGCTCAGCCCGTACAAGGACGTCACCGTCAACATGAACTGGAACACCTACCAGATGCAGTCGGCCGTGACCGGGTCCGCCCTGCCGGTAGTGGGTTCCGGGAGCCTGGTGTCGCAGTACATCCCGAAACTGCCCGCGATCACCCTCGCGTTCGCCACCGGCTCCTGCGGCAGCGAGACCTGGGGCGGTGTCCCGGCCGCCAACTTCGCCTCGGAGAACGTGGCCCAACTGCACGCCGCCAACCTGAACTACGTCGTGTCGACCGGAGGCGCGGCCGGGAGCTTCACCTGCGCCTCGACGGCCGGCATGGACTCCTTCATCGCCCGCTACGCAAGCCCCAACATGGTCGGCGTCGACTTCGACATCGAAGGCGGCCAAAGCCAGTCGGACATCCAGAACCTCGTCGCCTCCGCAGTCGGAGCACAGGCGCAGTACCCGAATCTGCAGTTCTCCTTCACGCTCGCCACACTGGGCGCCTCCGACGGCAGCTACGGCGGCGTGAACTCGCTCGGCAACGAGGTCGTCCAGGCGGTGCGCGGCTCCAGCCTGAACCACTACGTCATCAACCTGATGACCATGGACTACGGCAGCGCGTCCAGCACCGTGTGCGTCGTCTCGGGCGGCAGCTGCCAGATGGCCCAGTCGGCGATCCAGGCGGTGAAGAACCTCGAGCACACCTACGGGATCCCGGCCAACAAGATCGCCGTCACGCCGATGATCGGCATGAACGACGCCACCACCGAGATCTTCACAGTCGCCGACGTGAACACCCTGTCGTCCTACGCAGTCAGCAACGGCCTGGCCGGCCTGCACTTCTGGTCACTGGACCGCGACACGCCCTGCTCGGACACCTACGCGTCCCCCACCTGCAACTCCATCCCCAGCACATCAGCCCTGCAATACACCAAGCAGTTCATGAGCGACACCGGACACTGACGAAGAACCCAAAGCGGGCCGCGCGAGTTCCCGTGCGCGGCCCGCTTCACGTGGACCTGGGGCCACCCGCGGCGCCCCTGTAGTGTCCCTTTAGAGTGACCGAGGATAGGCGTCACTTCAGGCGTCGAGTGGTGGGCCGGTTGTCCCAGCGGTAGCGGGTGCGGGCTTCCCGGATAAGGGCACGGACGGTAACGAACGCGGCGGCCAGATAGAGGTAGAAGTCGACGATCTGGCCGTCGCGTTCGAAACAGCGCCGGATCTTGCCGTAACCGTTCATCCACGATTGCGACCGCTCGACGACCCATCGCTTGCCGACCTGGATCGGAGCGGGCACACCCTTGGCGGCGATCTCGCCGACCAGGGCGTGGTCATCCAAGATCTTGCGGCACGGTTTGCCGTTGTAGGCGGAGTCCAGGTGGATGCGGGCGTTCGCCGGCAGTGCCCCGAGCTGCTTCTCAGCCGCCTGGAGGGTCGGCTTGAGAAGCTTGGAGTCGTGGCGGTTGGCGCCGTCGGGGGCGATGCCCAGCGGCACGCCCCGGGCCTCGACCAGGGTCGAGCGTTTCAGACCCTGCTTGCCGCGGTCCACCGGCGAGCGGCCGGCCTTGTCGCCCTTGACCGGAGCTTTGGTGTGGCAGCCGTCGGCCGACAGGTCGTCCAACTCCAGGCCGATCATCTAGTCGTAGGCGCCCAGGGCCAGACGGTGCAGTTCGTGGGCCAGGCCCAGGGCCGACCAGGTCTTCACGCGGTCGTGGATCGTCCAGTCCGAGCAGCTGTCAACGGCGATCCGCTCGTAGCCCGAGCCGTGCACCAGTGCCTCGACGACCAGCCGAAACGCCGTCTCATCGGGTATCCGCCGCTTGTGGCAGCCCAACGGGTGGCTCGGATCGAACTCGGGCCGGGCGGGCAACAGCGCCGAGAATTGGTCCCACAGGGGGTCGAGCAGGGATGATGGCATGGCAGGCACGGGCCCTCCGACGGTTACGAAGCGTAGAGAACTCCGAAACCATCAGGTCCGTGCCTGCCTGTCAAACCACTGAGTTACCACGAGCGCGAGACGCACCTATCCTCGGTCGCTCTAAGCCTCGACCTCGCCGCGCTGGGTAGTCTGGAAGGCTCCCTGCCAGCTCAGATCAACGCCGGTGCCGAGCGCACGTACATGACGCCGCCTCGCTCGAAGCGTTCGCGAATCCGGGTCGGCACGCGGTCATAGACGCGAGCGCTGTCTGCCAGCGGCGTCTCGCCGCCCTGCGCAGCTGCTACCAAACAGTCAAAGAACAACGTTCGCGGCCATACGTCCGAGTACGCGTTCTCGTTGTGCAACGGGATGGTCTGGTCGGGTGGATACTCGGTTGATGTGAAGACCCGCCCGGTAACCCGGCTGCGCGGGGTGGAACGGTTCGTGTAGTCGAGAAGCTCCCCGCCGAGCGCGGTGGCGAGGTCGGCCAGGCCACCGGCGTCAAGCGGCTGGAAACCGCGCAACAGGACAGCGCCGTGTTCGTCCCTGGTCGAACCCGCTCAGGTGGTGGGCACTGGCCGCATGTGCCACGTGATGACGGACCGGCACGAAGTCCCGGCGCCAGTCGCGTTCAGGCCAGCACTCCCGCAAGAGCGCGCTTGGCAGCGGCCGAGTGAACGGTCTCATACAAACCGCGTGCGTATTCGGTGGACTCAGTCAGCTCGCTCGGCTGGTAGTCGAACCCGAAGGCGACACAGTCGACGTCCGCCATGTCGATGCCGCCCTGTTGCATGCAGAAGTTCATAGCGTTGATCGGAAAAGCACCCGTCGTCTTCTGGCCGGTGAACCGCTCTTCCGCCGCTGCGGCGACTACGCCTTCGTCGGTCACCAACGCGGCCGCTGAGTCCAAGCCCTGGACGATGCGGTAGTGCCGCGGATCAAGACCGGGAAGCGCGTGCCGCTTGTAGTCAATGCTGTTGTGCATGCCGCTGAATCCGAGAACCCGCATTCCCGTCCACCTCGCAGTAGGCCCGGAACAATGAGCTTCACGCTAACCAGCCGGACATCGGGAATCCCCCACCGACAGACGGGTTCGCCCCCCTCCTCCGGTCGCCTGGGGCTCACCCGGAGGGCAGCAGCGCCACCGCTTATAAAGGTTTCTTTGCAACGCTACCTTTGGGGAGTGAGTGAATCAGAGCCGCGACATACTGTTCAGCTCGGCGAGGTGCGCGCGCTGCGCGCATACGCCCATCCCACCCGGCTGGCTCTCGTCGCCCACCTCCGGATCGAAGGCCCGCTGACCGCGACGCGCGCCGCCGAGCTGACCGGCGAGTCCGTCGCCAGTTGCAGCTACCACTTGCGAATGCTCACGAAGTACGGGTTGGTCGAGGAGGTGACCGGGGTGCCCGGCCGGCTGAAGCCCTGGCGGGCCACGGCCTCCTATACGGACATCCCGCAGACACCCGAGAATCCCGCGGTCGCCAAGGCGGCCGAAGAGGTCAGCGTCGTTATCGCCCGCCAATACCTCGAACGGATGACGGCCGCCATCCACACCCGCGGCACGCTGCCACGGAGTGGCAGGAGGCCGAACAGTTCGGTGACGCCTTCCTGTACATGACACCCACCGAGCTCCGGTCAGTGGCGGACGCCATCACTCGGGTCCTCGAACCGTACGCGGTACGCCTGGCGAATCCCGAGCTTCGACCGGAGGGTGCGGAGCTGGTCCAGATGCTGCGGGTGGCCTACCTGTAGAACCGGCTCTTCGCCAGAGAGGAACGACCGTGACAGTACTAGTCGACCGCCTGCCGACTCTCCTGCGCGAACGCACCTTCAGGCTGTTCTGGATCGGTCAGAGTGTCTCGCTGCTAGGGGACGAGATCGATCTCATCGCGATGCCGCTGACCGCGGTACTCGTCTTGGGCGCCAACGCCGGAGACATGGGCTGGCTGACGGCGGCACCGCTGGTCCCCTCGCTCGTGCTCTCGATACCTGTCGGCTCCTGGGTCGACGGGCGTAGAAGCAGGCGTCGGATCATGCTCTGGGCCGACCTGGGACGATTCGCCACAGTGGCGTCGATTCCGGCTGCGTACGCGCTGGGGGTGCTCACCTTTGCCCAGCTGTTCGTCACAGCCTTCTTGCTCGGGATTCTCAGCGTGCTGTTCAACGTCTCCAACAACACCCTCTTCGTATCCATCGTCACCAATGAGGACCTGGTGCAGGGATCCGTGCTCGTGAACGGCAGCCGTTCGGCCGCGTCGGTCGTCGGCCCCGGAGTCGGAGGCGTCCTCGTTCAGCTCTGCAGCGCCCCGTTCACTGTCCTGGCAGATGCCTTCAGCTATGTGGCGTCAGTGCTCTGTCTGTCCCGCATTTCTCCGTCCGAACCGCCTCCGGAGCCAGTCGGCAAGGGCCGCGCGCTTGACGGCATGCGGTGGGTGATCCGCACGCCGACCATGCGCGCGATCCAAGGCGCGGTCGCAACGCTCAACTTCTTCAACTACGCGTTTCAGGCGCTCTTCGTGCTATATGTGACGAAGGATCTCGGCCTCAGGCCGAGTGCCCTGGGACTGATCCTCGGAGCCGGCGCTGTCGGCGGTCTGGCCGCTGTGCTTCTGGCAAGCCGTGTCGTGCGGCGGTTCGGGATAGGGCTGGCCATCGCGTTCGGCTTCGTGGGATTCAGCGTCCCGCGGCTGCTCGTCCCGCTCGCCGCCGGCCCGGCCGCCCTCGTCACTGCCGTCCTGCTCGTAGCGACATTCCTGGCCAACGCGGGAGCGATGGTACTGGACACATCGGCCAACGCGTACATGATGGCGATCATCCCCGCGAAGATGCGGGCCCGTGTCTCCGGCGTGCTCCAGACCGTCAACTTCGGGATCCGACCGCTCGGAGCAGTCACCGGCGGTCTCCTCGGCAGTACTCTGGGCTTGCACACGACACTGTGGATCGCGACCGGGGGAGCAGCTTGCAGCGCCATCTGGCTGTGGACCTCCCCGCTGCCCGGGATTCGCGACATCCCCACCACGACGCCGGAGACGGTTTCGGTATAGCGCCGCTTCGGCGATCCGTTGAAGACCATCCCTTCGGACAGGCGGTTCCAGACTTCAGGCTAGGGCTGCGCATCCGGGGTTCTGGCTAGGCTGACTTCGAATCCACCGACCCCGAAGGCCGAGCGTCGTGCGGCGACGACTTCCCGGTCGCGTTTCAGACGTCCGGAGGAAGAATGAAGGCAGGCGCCGACCCCGTCTATGTCGGAATCTCGTTGGGGCCGGAAGACCCGTCGGCCGCCGTCGTCCGTGCCGGCAAGGTACTGGCCTACGCGGAGGAAGAACGCTTTGTGAGATCGAAGCACGCGATCGGCGTGTATCCGCTGCGTTCCCTCGTCTACTGCCTCGAGCAAGCAGCCACTTCGGTCGACGATGTTTCCAGCGTCTCGGTGAGTTGGGACCTATCGGCCTATTCCGACGGCACGATGGCGAGATTCTATGAGGGCTTGAGCGAGGAGTGGGATCTCGACGAAGCCACCCGCGCCTGGCAGCAGCAGACTCTGGCCGAATACGACTACGCGACCCTGACCGCCAGGCACCGCAGACGCTGGACCCAAGAGTTCGGGCTCCGCCGGCTCCCGCCGATCCGGTTCGCGGCACACCACTACACGCACGCGTTCCAGGCCGCGACGGAGTCACCCTTCGAATCAGCGGTGGTGCTCACCGCCGACGGCTCGGGCGAGGACAAAACGACCGTGCTGTGGGTGAAGCGGGGCACAGATATCAGGCCACTGCGTACCGTTCGGATACCGCATTCGCTGGGCTGGTACTACGCAGCTTTCACCGAATACCTCGGTTTCCAGGCCTATGACGGTGAATACAAGGTCATGGGGCTGGCGGCACACGGCGAGCCGGTGGAGTCACTGCGCGACGCCGTCCGCCAGATTTTGACGCCCGCGCCGGACGGTGTCGAGTACCGCATCGATCCGACCCTTCATCCACTTCGGGGAGCACAGCTACTCCGGAAGGTTCACCGACAAGCTGGTGAAACTGCTGGGCGCTGAACCACGACTACCGGCCGGCCCTGTGACGCAGTGGCACATGGACTTGGCGTACGCCGTGCAAAGCGAGATCGAGGAGGCAGCGTGTAGGTTGGTTCGGTGGGCTGTGCAGGAGACCGGCATCTCCACGGTGTGCCTCGGCGGCGGAGTCGCACAGAACGTCAAGATGAACTCGGCCATCTTCGCTATGGACGAAGTCTCCGACGTCTTCGCGCACCCGTTGTGCTCCGACAGCGGAGCGGCCGCGGGCGCGGCACTTGTGACGTGCTTCCGGGAGACGGGGGCGCATCCGCTGCCTCTCGCGACACTGGCACTGGGACCCGAGGAGAGCTCTGCGGCTATCCGTGCCTCACTGTGCAACGCCAAGGTCGCGTTCGAGCAGCCGGCCGACGTGTTCGCGATGACGGCGCGAGCCCTGGCCGATGGATTGCTCGTGGGATGGGTCGACGGGCGCGCCGAAGCCGGACCCCGAGCGCTCGGGCAGCGCAGCATTCTCGCCGACCCTCGCGCGGTCGAGAGCCGGGACACAGTGAATGCCGTGGTCAAGCAGCGCGAGCTCTGGCGGCCGTTCGCGCCCGCGATGCTCGCCTCGGCACGGGATCGATACTTCGACAAGTCTACCGACTCGCGCTTCATGACCATGGCTTTCCGGGCCAACGCGGCGCTGCGCCGGGACGCCCCCGCCATCGTCCACTCCGACGGTACCTCACGCATCCAGACCGTCCATCCTGACGTGACGCCCGCCTTCCACCGGCTGATCCAGGAGTTCGCCGGGATGACCGGTGTTCCGGTTCTGCTCAACACTTCGTTCAACATCCGCGGCGAACCGATCGTCAACACGACCGAGGACGCGCTGCGCACGTTCTGGGCCACCGGTCTCGACATGCTGGTACTGGGAGCAGAGTTCGTCGTCAGGAAGGAAGGATAGATGACCGCACGAGTGCTCGTCGTCGTGGCGCATCCCGACGACGAGGTACTGGGCATCGACCGGGGGATCAAACGCTGTCGGCAGTATTGCCGGGTTCGCGGACGGATGGCATCGGTCGCGATTTGAAGCTCCGGCGGAATTCCGGGCCTGCGAATGGGTAGCCCCGGGACCCGTTGCTACGCTCAGGCATATGGATGTCATGCGGTACCGCCGTCCGCCGGTGACAGCCTCGTTTGAGGATCTACGTCGGCGACGTCTGCCTCAGGCGCTGTTCGTGCACCCGTTTCTGCCTGAGGGCGCAACGGTGTGCGACATCAGCGGGTTCGCCGAGATGATCGAAGAGGCCTACCGCACCCCCTTCACCCTCCACATGGCCATGGAACTCGACGAGGACGGTAACGAGCGGTGCATGGGGATAGGCAACAACGGCATGTGGGAATGGATGGTCACCCGGCCGACCAAACTGCGCAACGGCGAGCGGTACACATCGGTTCTCCAGGGTATCTCGCAGATCTTGATCGCCCCGGAAATAGATGGACAGCGGCTCTGCACGGTTGAGGTGACGCCGACCGGTGAGGATCATCTGATCGCCGGTCGGAGGCCGATCATCTTCGCCATTCGGACTCGCCGCTAGCGGTTCTGCTGCCGGGGTCCGAGCTGAAACGCCCAAGCCCCGGCAGATAGGGAGAGAAGCCGAGCCTCGCAGGTCTCACACCTGCTTCGGCCTAGCGGTAGCGGCTAGGGGCAGCCGCTTAGGGTGTTCTGCAGAACTCCGGGTGGCTCCCAACTCATCCGGAGTGCGTCGCGGGCGTCAAGCCGAGCGGCTAACTTACCGCGGCCGCGTTGGCGATCAGGCTGCGGTCACGATGGGTCGCGATCCCCTAGCCGCAACTGGTCCAGTACCCAGGCTGGCGGTTCTTGAGGCTGGACCTGATGGATATCCGCGGTCAGGGCCCAGTCCCGGATCGAGGCCGGGATGTCCCGGCCCAGGTCGTGCACGATGTCCACTGCCGGATCGGGCAACGGGCAGCTGCGCCCCGCGCCGTAAACGCCTCGGAAACGGTCCTCGCCGTCATCGTCGCGGGATGCCACAAACGCGCGCCGCATGTAGTCCGGCAGCAATATGACCCCGAAATACGCAGTCCCGGGCTCGGGAAACGTGGGTTCGACGACCACGCCGTCGCCGTCAACGCACCACCCCATCCGCTCATGGGGGAAGCCGTGGCAGGCGAACCCCTCGCAATACAGCAGACCGGAAGCAGTCGCATGATCGTAGGCGTTACGCCGTGAGTACGCGGGCCGAGGATTCAGGCCGCGGACAACGGTGCCCGGTGTGAACAGGCGTGCGTACCGCATGACCGGACCCCAGTACTCCCTTTTGTGGGTCAGGCAACGCGAGACAAGCGACCAGACAACCCGGACTTCATCTTCGGTCAATGCGACCACCCCCAGACGCCTCAGATTACCAACGTTCCTGCCGAGATAGGGCCTATTCCTCGATGCGTACTCTGGGCCTTTTCGGATGATCGACCGGACACGCTCT
The DNA here is from genome assembly GCF_041262705.1 of Catenulispora sp. MAP12-49. Lineage (NCBI taxonomy): Bacteria > Bacillati > Actinomycetota > Actinomycetes > Catenulisporales > Catenulisporaceae > Catenulispora > Catenulispora sp. MAP12-49. The sequence continues at coordinate 55,972 of NZ_JBGCCP010000052.1, forward strand.
AGGGCTGCCTGCGCAATTGCAATGGGCCTACGCTCGCCGTCGCCGGGTCGTACGGATCGGATCGACTTCCTCGCCGGGCGCCGTCAGCCGGGGACCCGGACCACGTGAGCACGTGGGCATGCGGCACTCCACGGTGTTGTCCAGGGCTGCTTCACTGCATGTCCCAGTGTTCGAACTAATGTTCCCGAGCTGGTCCGGCCCGCGTAGTCACGGAACCCGCGCGACGCGGGAGTTGGAAGTCGTGAAACGCGAATCTGTTGGAACGACGTTTCGCCCCTGATGTTTTCACAGGTGATTTGGTGGGCGGGTCATCTACCACTACCGGGCAGGTCCTGGGCACCGGTACGCTTGGACGCATGGATGCAATGAAATATCGTCGGCCGCCGGTGACTGCCTCGTTCGAGGATCTACGTCAACGGGGCTTGCCTGAAGTGCTGTTCGTACATCCGTATCTGCCTGAGGGTGTTACCGTCTGTGACATAACCGGCTTCGGTGCAATGATTCAAGAAGCCTACCGCACCCCCTTCACTCTTCATATGGAAAGGGAGCTTGACGAGAACGGCAGCGAGCGGTGCGCGGGGATTGGTAATAACGGTAGGTGGGAGTGGATGGTTACGCGGCCGACCAAATTGCGCGACGGCCGGCGGTACACATCGATCCTACAGGGGATTTCGCAGATCTTGATCGCCCCGGAGCTGGACGGGAAGCGTCTCTGCACGGTTGATCTGACGCCGAGCGGTAAGGATCACCTGATCGCCGACCTGAAGCCGATTTCATTCCCCATTCAGGTGAACTCCTAGAAGGCTGGTGAAATATTTCAATTTGGGTTAGCGGCCGGAATTGGTCGGTTCTGCCGGTGTCCGGACTGGGCTGTCCGGACACCGGCAGACAGGTAGTCGTGTCGACATGACCTGGCGAGGGGTTGAGCTTCGTAGCCCCTTAACCTGGTTCGGCCTGACCGTAGTTTCCTAAGGGCAGCCGTTGAGAGTTCTTTGAAGAACATCCTTTTCGGAGTAAAGCTGTCCTTGGTCCGGGGTGGTGAGCACGCTCAGGTTCCATTCGTATTTCACGGTGATCCACGCCTTGACGTACGTGCAAACGACGTCTTTGTTGTCCGGGAGCCATTCGTCAGGGCGCGAGTCTCCCTTCGAGCTGTTCGTCGACCATGACACCGCCCACAGCTCGGGTCCTTCTATGTCATTGGCGAAGTCGCTGATCTGCAGTCGGCCCGCAGTGGTAGAAGGGACTGACCACAGGCCGGCGTTCCAGGCATCCGCCTTGGGGTCGACATGGTCGATAGCTAACCTCGATGACTCAGCGGTCGCAGGTCTCTGATTTACCTCGTGGTCTGCCCGTTATTTCCCTCCGGGTGAGGTGACGGGCCGTCGCGTGTCGCCGCGGTAGCGCCGGGTTCCACAGGTCCGGGTGGGTGCTGTGCTGCTCCTTTCGAGGTTG
>NZ_JBGCCP010000053.1:0-54965 GCF_041262705.1 Catenulispora sp. MAP12-49
TCCGCGATCTTGCGGATCACCCACTTGGCCGGGATCCGCAACAACCGGTGCGAACCCATCTCGGCCTTGCGCGCACCCACCACCTGATCGATGTCAGCGTTGAAATCAAGCATCTCCACCAACTCGGGGATCCGCTCGTTCGGATACGACATGTCCGCATCGGTCCACACCACGACGTCGCCCCGGGCCATCTTCGACCCGATCCGGCGCACCGTCCCGGCCCCGCCGTTCCGGTTGAACGCGACCACCTTCACCGACGGATACTCGATCTCCGCCTTGCGCAACACCTCCAACGTCTTGTCCGTGGAAGCGTCGTCGACCGCCAGCACCTCATAGGGGTAGTCCGTCGCGTCCAACGCCGCGCAGATCCGCTGGATCTCCAGCAGAACGTGCGCTTCCTCGTTGTAACACGGCAGGACCACACTGACATGCGGCCGGACTATCGCATCCTCGAGGTCCTGAGCGGCAGCCATGTCCAAGTCTGCGATCGTCACGGAGTAAAACCTTTCCTCATATACAGAAAACCAACGTGCCCCGGAAATCTCTCATCACGCCTCATCCCCCGGACCGGCTTCGACGGCGCCGGGATCCCCCGGTCGGCGTCGGCGACGCTGCCACCACCACTCGCCGGCCGGCACCGCCGCCAGCGAGAGACCGACGGCGCCTGAGGCCCAGGTACCGACGGTCTGCTGCGGCAGGCTATACCGCAGCGCAACCGTGTGCGTGCCGGCGGGGACGTTCACCGCGACCAGTCCCTGGTCGGCTTTCACCAGATCAGCGCGCCGGCCGTCGACCGTGGCCTGCCAGCCGACCTGGTCGGCGTCGGCGACCACCAGGTACCCCGAACCCTGCGCGACGACCGTCGTGGTGATCTCGTCCGTACCGTCCGCGAGCACCTGGACCGTCGCCGGCCGGCCGGACGCCGCCGGACCCGGGTCGGACAGCACGACCGCGTTGTCCGCCACCGCCCCGGACGCGAGCATCGTGACCCGCTGGTCCTGCGAGGGGACGACGGTGCTCTGCGACGCCCAGCGGATGCGCGGCAACGCGTTCAGCCGCTCGTAGATCACCGACGAGCCGACGTAGGCCAGGCGCAGACCGTCGTCGGCGGGGCTGATGGTGTCGATGGCCGGGACGCCGTTGTCGGCGTCCACGGTGAGCGGGGAATCGGCGTGCAGCGTGATGGTCGCGGTCAGCGGGGTGCCCGCCGGCAGGGTGTCGGCGGCCACCGCGACCTGGAACGGGGAGCCGGCCTTGGCGCCGGTCAGCCGGCTGGAGGCGGCGACCTGCTTGCCGTTCGCGTCCCGGATCACGACGTCGACCGTGGTGTCCTTGGTCAGCCCGGCGATGCTCCAGGGGACGAAGCCCTCCGGCGTGAACCCGATGCCGCGCACCGGGCCGGTGATCGGGACGGTCACCGGCTTGCCCGGGATCAGCTGCGTCGTGCCGCTGCGCGCCGCGTCGATGACGGTGCCGAAGACGCCGTCGGTCGGTCCCGCGACCCAGTACTTGGTGCCCAGCCGGTCCAGCACCGGGCTGGTGACCTGCTTGACGTCGTGCGCCTGGAAGTCGACGTACGTCGGGTAGGGCACCGCGCCGTCGGGCACGCCCTGCATCAGCGCCGCGAAGTCGGCGTTCAGGAAGTTGTGGCCGTTCACCGACCGCAGGTCGTACGCGGTCGAGGTGCCGAAGGTGACGGCGTCGTAGGACGAGGCGTAGCGCTGCTCGCCGAGGTTGTCGGCCAGGAACGTGTGGGTGTCGGTGACCGGGTAGAACATGGCCTTGTCGGACTTCGGGTAGTAGCCGTCCATGAACTGCGCGCCCTGAACGGCGGTCATCACGATCAGCGTGGCCGCGGCGCCGAAGCGCAGCACCGAGGCCTCCCGCCGGCCGGCGAACGCCTGGCGGCCGGCCACGCCCAGCGCGATCACGCAGGCCACGGCGATCACGACGATGACGCCCGCGCTGCGGATCTGGCTCCAGTACAGGTCCGCCGCCTTGCCGACGTCCTGCCCGGACGTGCCGGCGGAGTAGCGGACCGTGCTGTGGCCGTAGACCACCATGACCACCGCGAACGCGGTGAAGACGGCCACGACCGCCGCGGTCCACAGCCGCCGCTTGGGCCAGGCCCGCCACGCCGTCAGCACCGTCGCCAGGCGCCGGGGCTTCGACGGCTTCGACAGCTTCGACGGGGCCGCCGCCGCAGCCGTCGCGGGTTCCTGCGACCGGCTCCGGACCAGCACCTCGAAGCCGACCGCGACCAGCACCGCGAGCAGGAACCCCAGGATGCTTCTGGCTCTGCCTATGAAGTTCTGCTCGAACAGCGTCTTCAGACCCGGCAGCTTCTGGAACAGCTCCAGCGGAGGCCCGCCGATGTAGATCAGCTCGATCCACGCCACGGTGGCCGCCATGAAGAACACCCACGTGCCGGTGGGCATCAGCCCGCGGCCCCGGCGCGGCATCGCGATGGCCACCACCACCAGCACGACAGCCGCCGCCCCGAGGTAGGCGACGGCCTCGACCATGTTGGTCTTCAGCACGAACTGGACCGGATCGTGCTCGTCGACCGTCCCGAGCGACCACGGCGCGACCATCGTCAGCGCGCTGGACACCGGGAGGGTGGCCGCCGCCGACTGGCTCCGGCCCTCGATCAGCCACGTCCCGAAGAAGCGCAGGAAGGGCAACAGCTGGAACAGCGCCAACCCGATGCCCGCGGTCATCCCGGCGCCGAGATAGAGCACCGGCCGCACCACCCGCCGCAGCTCCGAGCGGTGCTCGCCGGCCAGCCGGACCAGGGCGTAGGCGACGGAGGTCAGCAGCGCGTATCCGGCGACCGACGGGAAGCCGCCGAGGAACAGCGCCGCCACCGGCAGCGCCGCCAGCGCCGCGTCCCGGGGCCGGCGCTTCTGGACGAAGCGCTCGACCGTCCAGAACAGCGCCGGGATGAAGGCGGCCACGCGCGTCTGCGGGAAGCCCAGCCACGCGACCATGAAACCGCTGCCGGCGAAGGTGATGCCGCCCAATAACGCGGCCGGCCGCGAGAGCGAGACCCGGCGCAGGAACAAGAAAGTCCCGCCGACCGAGCACACGATCTCCAGCAGCCGTTCGTACGCCGGGGCGAGCCAGCTCGGCATCACGTAGAACGGGAGGGTCAGCGGCGAGTAGAACGCGTAGTCCGGGATGGCGCCGAGCGCGCTGCCGGCCGCGCCGTAGGGGTTCCACTGCGCCACGTTGCCGTGGCTGAGCTGCTGCTTGAACAGCATCTCGCTGGGCAGCTCGGAGGTGTAGATGTCGTCCAGGTAGGTGTTGGAGGGCACGGTCCCGGCGAAGCCGGTGCTCACCCACGGCCCGTTGGTGACCATCTCGTCGGTGGGGGTCAGCGTGGAGGTGCCGAACAGCGGGCCGCCGATGCCCCACAGCGAGAACAGCAGGACGCCGATCACCGCCACGATCGTCAGCGCACGCGGCCGGCGCTTCCAGGCCCGGGCGCGCCAGCGTACGGTCCACCGCCCCGCCGCGACCCGCGCACCGCCGCCCCCGCCGTTACCGCCATCGCGAGGTCCCTCGAACGCGCTCGGCTGCGTCACGGTGACAGCCGCCGCGACGATGGGCTTGCCGGCCCTGGACTCACGAATTCCCGTCATGCCGATCCGTTGCTGAGAGGTGCGTCGCTGATGCGGCGACGGCGATGCGAGGGACCGTAGCCAGGAAATCTGAGGAGTAGTTAAATCCATTCCCGGCTTCGGCGCCAGACTCTCGGTAATCTGCGGGTCGCAATGGGGTCTTAATCCGCGTCGGCGCATCGGGGTAGTCCGCCTAAGAGGGACTGGGCGCGCACGCTGGCTTCTTTGACAAAGTCCTTTCGGTATTTCGCGGCATGGTGAGCCTCCGTACGGCGGGCGCGCAATCGTGAACCGTTACGTGAGCGCTTCCACCGCCGTGCGCAGGTCACACAATCGGATACTCCGAACGGGTCGCGATCACCGCACCGGCGCCGCCGGCCCGAGGTGCTGCGCGAGGAACAACGCCGCGCGGTCAAGGGCCTGACCCGCCTCGTCCAGCGCGTCGCCGAAGGCCTGGAACACGTGCGGGACCCCGGCGGTGATGTCGAGGATGACGTCGACCTCCGCCGCGGTGGCCCGCGCCGCGAAGCGCACAGCGTCGTCGAGCAGCAGTTCGTTCGTCCCGACCTGGATCAGGACCGGCGGCAGGCCGGCCAGGTCGCCGTGGACCGCCGGGGAGAGCAGCGGCTGCGCGGGATCCTGCCCGGCCAGGTACATCGCGCCGGTGTAGGCCATGCCCTCCGGGGTGAAGTAGGGGTCCCGGCCCTGCTTGGCGGTCATCGAGGAGCCGGTGCGCGTCTGGTCCAGGCCCGGGGAGAACGCCACGAGCGCCGCGGGCAGCGGCAGCCCGGCGTCGCGGGCGGCCAGGCTGGTGGTCACGGCCAGGCCGCCGCCGGCCGAGTCGCCGGCGAAGGCGATCGGGGCCGGGTCCGTACCGGCGTCGGCATCGGCGTCCAACAAGCTGCGGTAGGCGGCGAGGCAGTCCTCGATGGCGGCCGGGAACGGGTGTTCGGGGGCCAGGCGGTAGTCGAGCGAGATCGCCGGGATCCCGGTCCGCCGGACCAGGTTGGCGGTGTTCACCATGCCGGTCTCCGGCGAGCCGAGCGCGAAGGATCCGCCGTGGAAGTACAGGATCGTCCCCGGCCGCGCCGGGCCTTCCGGCTCGACCCGGATCGCGGGACGTCCGGCCAGCTCGGTCGGGGTGCGGCGGACGCCGGCCGGGACCGGGAAACCCGCCATCATCGCGGCGAAGCCGGCCCGCATCCGCTCCACGGGCAGGGGTGTGAAGCCGTTCGTCTCCTTGCGCAGCATCGTGTCCAGGTCGCGGCGTTGTGCCCAGGTCATCGGGGGTCTCCTCGAAATCGTCACCATGTACATGCCCAGGAAGTACATGCCCAGGCATGTATGAGAAAATATATGCCGTGGCATCTACTTCGGCAACCGGCGGCCGCTCGGGCTTCTCCAACCTCCCGGCGTTCTTCGACGACCTGGTGCGCTGCGAGACCCGGATCTACAACGCGGTCACCGACCGGCTCCGCGCCGAGCACGGCATCGTCGCCTCGCAGTTCGAGATGCTCCGCTTCCTGCGCGACCACCCGAAGGCCCGCGTCGCCGACCTCGCCACCGCCTTCGCCATCGGCATCGGCGCGGCCAGCAAGGGCGTGGACCGGCACGAGGCGGCCGGCTGGGTCACGCGGCTGCCGAACCCCGCCGACCGCCGCTCGTCGCTGATCAGCCTCACGGACCGCGGCGCCGCGCTGGTCGCTGAGGCCGAGCAGACGTTCCACGGGCACCTGGAGGAACTGATCACCGCGACCCTCGGCCCCGAGCGCGTCGACGCGGTCGGGGCGGCGCTCGGCGAGCTGCGGCGGGCGTTGGAGGAGGCCCGGGTGGGGGTGCCGGTCGGGTAGGCGTTGCGGGAGCGCTCATCGTTGACGTCGAGCGCATGTCAGCCACTCCTAAGATGAATCCCATGCAGCTGGACCTGAACCTGCTCGCCGCCCTCGACGCCCTGCTCGAGGAGGGCAGCGTGGCCGGAGCGGCCGACCGCCTGCACGTCACCGCGCCCGCGATGAGCCGGAGCCTGGGCCGTATCCGCAAGACCACCGGCGACCAGATCCTGGTGCGCACCGGCCGGTCGATGACGCCGACGCCGTACGCGCTCGCCGTCCGCGAGCAGGTGCACGCGCTGCTGCAGCAGGTCCAGGGGGTGCTGGCGCCGAGCCGCGAGCTGGATCTGGCCACCCTGGAGCGCACCTTCACGCTGCGCTGGCACGACTCGCTCGTCGCGTTCGGCGGCGCCGCGCTGCTGGCGGCCGTGCGCGAGCAGGCGCCGGCGGTGCGGTTGCGGTTCGTCGCCGAATCCAGCGGCGACGCCCCGGGGCTGCGGCGCGGCGAGGTGGACCTCGAAGCCAACGCGAACCCGCCGACCGCCGCGGACGTCCGCGCCGAGAAGGTGGCCGAGACCGCGCAGGTGGTCGTGGTGCGGCCGGATCATCCGCTGGCCCGCGGCGAAGCGCCGAGCGCGCAGCGGTACGCCGCGGCCGACCACGTCGCCGTCTCGCGCCGGGGCAACTTCAGTGGAGGCCTGGACGAGAGGCTCGCCGGGCTCGGCCTGGCCCGGCGCGTCGTGGCGACCGCACCCTCCGAGGCCGCCGCGCTGGAATTCGTCCGGGACTCCGACCTCGTGGTCACCGCCCCGGAGGCCACCACGCGCCACGCGATCGCCGGCCTCGGCCTGATCGCGCTCCCGCTGCCGCTCGATCTGCCTCCGGTGGCCGTCTACCTGTCCTGGCATCAGCGCTATGACACCGATCTCGCGCACGCCTGGCTGCGCGATCTGGCCCGGGCGGCGCTGGCCGGCGCGGTCGGGCATAAGCCCGCCGACGGAGCCGCCGGGACGGTGAGCTGACCACGCACAGCGACTGGATGCCCACACCGGCTGCACGTGACAGGATCGGCGCGTGCAGATCGCGATGCTGGGGCCTTTGGAGGTTCGCACCGAGGCCGGCGGCCTGGCCGACGTGCCCGGCGCGCGGCTGCGCGGAGTGCTGATCGCGCTCGCGCTCCGGCCGAACCAGGTGGTGCCCAAGGCCTCGCTGGTGGACTGGATCTGGGGCGAGAATCCGCCGGCCGACGCCGCCAACGCCTTGCAGCGGCTGGTCTCCCGGCTGCGCAAGGCCCTGCCGGACACGGCGATCGAAGGGCTCAGCGACGGCTACCGCCTGGCCGTCGACCCCGACTCGGTGGACGCCGTGCGCTTCGAGCGCCTGGTGACCGCGAGCCAGGCGGCCGGGCAGGACGTCTCCGAGCGGGCCCGGCTGCTGCGCGAGGCGTTCGCGCTCTGGCGGGGCGAGGCGATGCAGGACGTGGGCCTGCAGGAAAGCGGCGCGTTCGAGGCCGTCGTGGTCCGGCTGGAAGGGCTGCGCCTGAGCGCCGGCGAGGATCGCTTCGACGCCGAACTCGCCCTCGGACGCGGCGCCGACCTGGTGACCGAGCTGACCGACCTGGCCGCCGCGCATCCCACCCGGGAGCGGCTGGCCTCGGCCCTGATGCGCGCGCTCAACGCCGCCGGCCGCGGCAACGAGGCGCTCCAGGTGTATCAGCGCACGAGGGAGGCGCTGGCCGACGAGCTCGGCGCCGACCCCTCGCCGGAGCTGTCGGCGCTGCACGTCTCCCTGCTGCGCGGCGAACTCGGCGGCCGCCGGGAGGAGAACCGCAAGACCAACCTGCGCTCGGAGCTGACCAGCTTCGTCGGCCGGGAATCCGAGGTGGCCGCGGTCCGCGACCTGGTCGAGGGGAACCGGCTGGCCACGGTCATCGGCCCGGGCGGCGCCGGGAAGACCCGGCTGTCCGTGGAGACCGCGCGCGCGGCGCTCGGCGGACTGCCGGACGGCGCCTGGCTGGTGGAGCTCGCGGCGATCGGCCCCGACGGCGACGTGGCCCAGGCCGCGCTGTCCGGGCTGGGCCTGCGCGACACCCTGCACGGCGAGAACCCCAGCGCCGGGCCGACGGAGCGCTTCATCGCGGCGATGCGCGAACGGCGGGCCCTGATCGTCCTGGACAACTGCGAGCACGTCATCGAGTCGGCGGCGCTGTTCGCGCACCGGGTCCTCGGCGAGTGCCGGGGGCTGCGGATCCTGGCCACCAGCCGCGAACCGCTCGGCATCACCGGCGAGGTGCTGTGGCCGGTGACGCCGCTGGAGCTGCCGGCCCAGGACGCGACGCCTGAGGAGATCGAGGCCTCCCCGGCCGTCCTGCTGCTGCGGGACCGGGCCCAGGCCGTGCGCCGGGACCTGACCGTGGACGCGCAGCAGCTCGCGACGATGGCCCGGATCTGCCGGGCGCTGGACGGCATGCCGCTGGCCATCGAGCTGGCCGCGGCCCGGCTGCGGACCATGTCGGTGGACCAGCTGGCCGGCCGCCTGGACGACCGGTTCCGGCTGCTCACCGGCGGCAGCCGGATCGCGCTGCCCCGGCACCGGACGCTGCGCGCGGTGGTCGACTGGAGCTGGGAGCTGCTGTCCGACGACGAACGCAGAGTGCTGCGCAGGCTCTCGGTGTTCGCCGGCGGGGCCGGCCTGGAAGCGGCCGAGCACGTCTGCGCCGGCGAGGAGATCGAGCCGGACTTCGTCCTGGAGCACCTGACCACGCTGACCGAGAAGTCGCTGCTGGTGGCGGACGATATGGAAAGCGACACTTCGCGCTTCCGCATGAGCGGCACGATCCGGGAGTACGCCGCGCAGCGGCTCGCCGAAGCCGGCGAGGCCGAATCGGCGCGCCTGGCCCACCTGGACTTCTTCACCCTGCTGGCCGAGACCGCCGAGCCCCGCCTGCGGCTGCGCGAACAGGTGGCGTGGCTCGCGGTGCTCCAGACCGAGCACGACAACATCGCCGCCGCGATGCGCGGCGCGCTCGCGGCCGGCGACGCGCAGCCGGCGATGCGCCTCGGGGCCGCCTGCGGCTGGTACTGGTGGCTGGCCGGGTACCGGACCGAGGGCCTGGAGCTGCTGACCGCCGCCGCCGCGATGCCCGGCCGGACCTCGGCCGAGGTCCGGGCCCTGGTCTCCGCGATGATCGTGATGTTCGTGACCTCCGGCCGGGGTGACGAGCACTCCGCCGAGGAGTGGATCCACAAGGCCTACGAGGCCGGCCGCCAGGTCGAGCCCGGGACCCGCAAGCACCCCGGGATGGCGCTCGTCGAGCCGCTGGAGCGCATGCTCCAGGACCCGGCCGAGGCGCTGTCGGCGTTCGAGCCGCAGCTGGACGACGACGATCCCTGGGTGCGCGCGCTGGCCCGGCTCCAGACCGGGAAGATCCGGGTCATGTACGGCCACGGCGGGCTCGACGCGGACGAGCATCTGGAGACGGCGCTGCGGGAGTTCCGCGCGCTCGGCGAGCGGTTCGGGATCTCCCTGGGCCTGACCGAGCTGGCCGACCGGATCGCCGTGCGCGGCGAGTTCGCCAGGGCGGCCACGCTCTATGCGGAGGCGGTCGCGGTCATCGCCGAGGTCGGCGCCCCCGAGGAGGTCATCCGGATGCGGGCCCGGCAGGCCCTGATGCTCTGGATGGCCGGGGACCGGGACGCCGCCGCGGCCGCGATCGCCGACGGCGAGCGGAGCGCGCAGCGCGTGACCTGGCCCGGCGCGCTGGCCGAGCTGGCCCTGGCGAAGGTGGACCTGGCCCGCTGGGCCGGCGACCCGGCCGAGGCCCGGCGCCAGATCGAGGCGGCCACGTCCCTGCTCGGCGCGGAGTCGGAGCAGACGCACTACCGCGCGCTGCGGCTGGACCTGCTCGCCCGGGTCACCGACGACCTGGACGAGGCCCGGGCGCACGGCGCGGCGGCGCTGGCGGCGGCGAACGAGGTGGGGCTCCCTCTGCTGACCGCCATGGCGGTGGTCGGGCTGGCGGACCTGGCGCTGCGCCGCGACCAGCCCGAGCAGGCGGCGCGGCTGCTCGGCGCAGCCGCGGCCCTGCGCGGACTGCCGGACAGCGCGCATCCCGACGTGGCGCACATCGAGGCCGAAGCACGGAACCGCCTCGGCGACACGAGGTTCGCCGAGGCGGTTCTGGAGGGGACGCGGGCCGACCCGGCCGAGCTCACCAGCGTCACGCTCGCTTCTTGAAGGTCGACACCGCCCACAGGTAGCCGATCAGGGTGAACCCGACGCACCAGGCCAGCGCCTGCACGGTGTGGCTGGTCGAGACGTGGCCGCCGGACAGCAGCCCGCGCAGGGTCTCGATGATCGGGGTGAAGGGCTGGTACTCGGCGAACTGCCTGATCCCGGTCTTCATGGTGGCGGCCGGGACGAACGCGCTGCTCAGGAAGGGCAGCATGATCAGCGGCACGGTGGCCAGCCCGGCGGACTCCACCGACTTGGCGGACAGGCCCATGGCCACGGTGAGCCAGCTGGTCGCGAAGGCCAGCATCAGCACCAGCCCGATCGCGGCGAGCCAGCCCAGCGCGCTGCCGTGGGACCGGAAGCCCATCGCGAAGCCGACGCCGATGATGGCCGCGACGGCGATCACCGCCCGGAAGGTGGTGGCGACCACGTGGCCGGTGAGGACCGCGCCCCGGGAGACGTCCATGGTCTTGAACCGGTTGATGATGCCCTTGGTCAGGTCGTCGTTCACGGAAGCCGCGGTCGGTCCCAGGCCGTAGGTGATGGCCATGACGATCAGGCCGGGCACCGCGTAGTCCACGTAGCTGCCGGGGACCTTGAACGCGCCGCCGAAGACGTACACGAACATCAGCATCATGACGACCGGGAACAGGATCGCGTTGAAGACGGTGACCGGGTTGCGGACGGTGTGGCGGAAGTTGCGGCGGAGCATGATCGCGGAGTCGCCGAACGCGGTGGAGATGCTGCTCATGATTAGTTCCCCTCGGTGGTGGCGGTCGTGACGGTCGTGACGGTGTTGGCTGCGGAATCGGTGTTGGCTGCGGAATCGGTGTTGGCTGCGGAATCGGTGTTAGCTGCGGAATCGGTGTTAGCTGCGGAATCGGTGGTGGCGTGGCCGGTCAGGGCCAGGAAGACGTCGTCGAGGTCCGGCGTGTGCACCGAGAACTCCTCGGAGTCGATCGAGTGCTCGTCGAGCCGGCCCAGCAGGGCCCGCAGGGAGCGCGAGGTGCCGTCGCTGGGCACGCGCAGGGACAGTTCGGACTCGTCGCGCGTGGCGCCGTCCAGGATCCGCGCCGCGCTGTCGAGCTCGGCGGCGGTGGCGAACTTCAGGCGCACATGGGTGCCGGGGATCTGGCGCTTGAGCTCCTCGGCGGTGCCCTGCGCGACGATGCGGCCGCCGTCGAGCACCGCTATCTGATCGGCCAGCTGGTCGGCCTCGTCCAGGTACTGGGTGGTCAGGAAGATGGTGGTGCCCTCGGCGACCAGCTCGCGGACGATCTCCCACATGGTGCGCCGGCTGCGCGGGTCCAGCCCGGTGGTCGGCTCGTCGAGGAAGATGATGCTCGGGCTGCCGACCAGCGTCATGGCCAGGTCGAGCTTGCGGCGCATGCCGCCGGAGAAGGTCGAGGCCTGCTTGTCCGCGGCCTCGGTGAGCTCGAAGCGCTCCAGGAGCTGCGAGACCAGCTCGCCGGCGGGGCGGACGCGCTTCAGGTCGGCCATCATCCGCAGGTTCTCCCGGCCGGTCAGCAGTTCGTCGACCGCGGCGAACTGCCCGGTCACGCCGATCGCCGAGCGCACCTGCTTGGTGTGGGTGGCGACGTCGTAACCCGCCACCCGCACGGTTCCGGCGTCCGCCTTCATCAGGGTCGTCAGAATGTTCACCGTGGTCGTCTTGCCGGCGCCGTTCGGGCCGAGCATCGAGAAGACCGATCCCGGGGCGACCTCGAAGCCGATGCCGTCGAGGACGACCTTGTCGCCGTACGTCTTGTGCAGTCCGCTGACTGCGATCGCTGCGTTCTCTGCGCTTCCTGCGTTTTCCATGGCTCAACCATCGCCAGCGGGCCTGACGCGCCCCTGACACCGGCCTGACACGGCCCCTGACTCGGTGTCCGGGGCTGTGTCCGGCGCTGTCCGGCACGGTGTCCGGCTCTAACGGACCAGCCCGCGATGCCGCACGACCTGGAGCGGCGTACGACTAGAACATGATCAGAATGGTGCGGATCGTCGCCCTCCTCACCGCCCTGACCTTCGGCGCCGTCGCCGGCCCGGTCGGCGCGGCCGCCACACCCCGAGCACACGCGGCGATCCGCCCCTCGACCACCGCCTCGCCGGACAACCCCGGCATCGTCGGCGAACTTCTCCTCGGAGTGCTGGCGCCCTTGGCCCCGGTCGTCGAGGTGGTCCTCACCGGCTTCGACAAGGCATTCACCACCAGCGGCGCAACGGTGATCCGCCTTTTCGTGCCGTCGAAGTAGGCGCGCCGCCATCCGACATTCGGCGCAATCGGCACTTTCCCGGCCGAAGCCGGGCTCGGATCGTGAACAGGGATGGACCCGCCGAGCCCCGGCGCTAGTACGATCAACGAATGTCCGAAATGATCGAGACGACCCCGGGCTGGTTCGCCCCGGGCGAGCTGGAGCAGATCCGCGCCCACCTGCCGATCGTCTACGTCCAGGCGGTGCCGGTGCGCGTCGACGCCGCCGGCGAGGTGACCAGCGTCGGGCTGCTCCTGCGCATCTCCCCCGACGGGGAGATCACCCGCAGCCTGGTCTCCGGGCGCGTGCTGCACCACGAGCGGCTGCGCGACGCCCTGCTGCGCCACCTGGAGAAGGACCTCGGGCCGGTCGCGCTGCCGAACGTGCCGGCGTCCCTGCAGCCCTTCACCGTGGCCGAGTACTTCCCCACCGCGGGCGTCACGCCGTACCACGACCCGCGGCAGCACGCGGTGGCGCTGGCGTACGTGGTGCCGGTGAACGGCGACTGCTCGCCCCGGCAGGACGCGCTCGACCTGGTGTGGCTCACGCCGCAGGAGGCGAGTTCGGACAGCGTGCTGCAGGACATGCACGGCGGGCAGGGGACGCTGCTGCGGCAGGCGCTGGCGCATGTCGGGTGCCTGAGCTGACGCGCTGAGCCGCTCAACCGCTGAACCGCTGCGACGCTGAACCGGCGCCGGGATCCCACGTCCCGGCGCCGGCTCGGCGTGTCGGCCCGCCGCGCTACGGCAACCGCGCCGCCATGGTCGCCAGGATCGCGGCGTCGCCGCCCGTCGAGGTGTCGCCCTGCTCGAAGCCGATCACCATCCAGGCCACGTGCGAGCCCTTGATCACGCAGTACAGGTGCTCATAGCTCGGCCCCGGCGTGTCCGTGGCCAGCAGCGAGAACCCGGTGTCGGTCTCAGCGCCGACCGTGATCGTGCGCCTGGTCTGCTCGCCGGAGCCGTCCTTGAACTGGCAGCCGTGCAGCATGGTGACCACCCGGGCCGAGGCGAACGCCGCCTGCGCCTGCCCCGCACCGCCCGGGAACGACACGATGTGCTCGTCCGCACCGGAATACAGGTAGTTCGACCCCGGGTAGACCGGCGTGGTCGACGGGCTTCCGTGATAGCTGCGGGTCAGGACGTCGGCGCCGTCCTGGGTGACGAGATCCTCGCCGTCCTGGATGGCCGCGCAGAGGTTCGCCGGTTTCTGGCCCGAAGGAGCCTCCTGCTGGCCGCCGAACGGGACCCAGCCGTGCGACCGGTCGGCGGTGCCGAACGGGATCTGCGAGGGGTCCAGCCAGGCCGAGGCCGGAAGCGTGCCCGCGGGCGGGGCCGCGACCGGGTCCGGCACGACGGCCCGGCCGCCGAGGCGGTCGGCCATGCGCTGGAGCGCGGCCTGGTCGTCGGAGGTGTCGTAGGGCTTGGCGCTGTTCTCGTAGTCGTAGAACCAGTAGGCGATGTCGCTGCCGGACAAGACGATCATCTTGTGCAGGGACGTCGTCCCCGAGGCGGCGTCCTGCCAGGCGGCGCCGTCGGTGATCGTGGCGGTGACGTGCGCGCTGGAGCAAGTGGCCGGGTTCGGCTTGAGGAGGTCGTAGTCCGCGCGGGCCGCGGCCGCCGAGCCGTAGTGGTAGATGGTCTCCGTTGAGCTCGACTCGTCGGCGACGGAGGTGTAGTCCCTTTCGTCCTGCTGCTGTGAATGGACCTTCTGCATGTTCTTCAATGTCGGGTCGAAGCCACAGGTGGCAGGCAGGGTGCCGCCGGCCCCGGTGCCGAGGTGCGCCTCGCCCGCGTTCCACTGGAAGAGCGCCGGCTGCGGAAGCTCGGAACTCTGCAGGAAGGCGGCCACGCCGGTGCGGTTCGCCGTGGTCGTGGCCGTGTGCGACGCCGGCGCCGACGCTGATGCCGATGCCGAGGTGGGCGCGGACGGCGGTGTCGGGACCGGCATGGTCGGAGCCGGGTGCCTCGCGGCGCCGCCCGCGCTCAGCGCGACCCCGGCGGCCAGCGCGCAGACCGCGACGGCCGAGCCGGCGGCGGTGAACCGGTGCTTGCGGCGCCGGGACCGGCCCCGGGTCTCGATCGCGGCCGCGGGCGCCGGCTTGGCCAGCGCACGGCCCTGATCGTTCAGGGCTTCGAGCAGGGAGGCGAAGTTCTCAGGCACCGGAGACCATTCCCTTCTTGGCGAAGCCTGTCGACTGCTGGTTGTCGTCCTCGTCGTCGGCGAACTCTGATACGTACGGCGCGAGCGCTTTGCGTCCGCGCGACAGCCGCGCCTTGACGGTCCCGACCGGCGCGCCGGTCTCGTCGGCGATCTCGGTCACCGTCAGGCCCAGCATGTGGAACAGGACCAGGGCGCGCCGCTGCTCGGCCGGGATCCGGCGCAGCGCGTCGACCACGACGAGGCGGTCCGGCGACAGGTCCGGGACATGCACGCTGGAGCCGCCGCTCGTGCGGTGCGCACTGAGCCGGTTGCGCGTCTTGCGCCAGGCGCTCATGGCGACGCGGAAACCGACCGTGCGGACCCAGGCCTCGGGATCGTCGTAACCCCGGACCCGGGACCAGCGCAGCCAGGCCCGGGTGTACGCCTCCTGCGCCGCGTCCTCGGCTTCGGCGAGGCTGCCCAGCACCACGTAGAGGTACCCCACGACACGTGTCGCCGACGCTGTGTAGAACCCTGCGAAATCGGTCGAATCAGCTTCTTCGGCCACGGCACCCCTCGCTCCGTCAGTCCGGCTTCCGAACCGCCGGCTCGGGAAGACACTCCCGAGCCGGCGGTTCGGTTGCACGCTTCGGCGGGGCGATCCGATGCTAGGGGTCAGGCTTCTGCGGGAAGTGCCGTCGCCGTCACCTCAGTCGGAAGCGCCTGCGCGATCCGGCGCCGGGCGAGCTTGCCGGAGAAGCGGTAGCCGCCCGCCGTCACGGCCAGCACCGCGAGCGTCTCGGCGGTGCCCTCGATCCACGTCGAGGCCGACACCTCCTTCTGTCCCAGCTTGGGCAGCTTGGCCTTCGGGCTGCCGTGGCCGCCACGGCCCTGTCGCCGCTGACCGGACGCCTGGTCACGCGCCACGGCCCGCGCCTGCCGATGACCGCCGGCATGGCCGCGATGGGAACGGGCGTCCTGATCTTCGCGATCGCCGGCGCCGACGCGAACCTGCTGGTCCTGGAGATCGCGTTCACCGTCATCGGCGTCGGACTCGCCCTGAACACCGGACCGGTGGTCGGGGTCGCGGTGTCGGCGGTGGCCCCGGAACTGGCCGGACTGGCCTCGGGCATCGCCAACCTGGCGCGGATGTTCGGCGCCACGCTGGGCGTCGCGGTGCAGGGGACGGTCATGGCCATCGCGTCGGGCGGAGCGGCGAGCGGACCGCACTTCGTGCACGGGCTGCGGGCGGCGGTGACGATCGGGTGCGCGGTGGAGTTCGCCGGGGCGGTGGTCGCGTTCCGGTTCGTGCGCGATGTCCGGGCGAATCAGTGAGCGACTACCAGCCGGCCAACGAGTGAAGCCGTCAGGGACCTCACTCCGCCGACGTCTGGTTGATCCGCTCCACGGTCTCCACCAGCGGCGCCAGCCGCGCATCGGCCCCGGCGGCGTCCAGCGCCTCGCGCAGCGCGGTGTCGTGCGTGGGCCGCGCCTCGGCCAGCAGCGCGAGCCCGGCGGCGGTGACGTTGGTGTAGATCCCGCGCCGGTCGGTGGGGCACAGGTAGCGCTCCAGAAGGCCGCGGTCCTCCAGGCGGGTGACCAGCCTGGTCGTCGCGCTCTGGCTGAGCACGACCGCCTCGGCGACCTGGGTCATCCGCAGGTGGCCGCCGTCGCCGTCGTGCTGGTCGCTCAGCACGTCCAGCAGGGAGTACTCGCGGGCGCTCAGGTCGTGGCCGGCCTGCAGGGCCCGCTCGATGTGGGTCTCGATGCGTCCGTGCAGGAGTGAGAGCGCGTACCAGCCGTGGGCCAGTCCGATCGAAGTGGTGTCCGTGGCGGCGGTCATGGCTGCGGTTCTCCTTCCGGCCGGGGACCCGGTCTCACCATGCAATATACCGCGCGTGCAATCGTTGCGTTTGCAAGTACATGCGCTTGCAATTATTGTAGGAGCCCGTAAGCCGCTCCAACAACGCTCAACCGCCCGCTCGACGCCCCTGGAGGGCCACTCATGCCTCTCGCGCTCCTCGCCCTGGCCATCGGGGCCTTCGGCATCGGCACCACCGAGTTCGTGCCGATGGGGCTGCTGCCGGAGATCGCCGGGGACTACGGCGTCTCGATCCCCTCGGCCGGGCTGCTGGTCACCGGCTACGCCCTCGGCGTGGTCGCCGGCGCCCCGGTGATGACCGCGCTGGGCACCAAGCTCGGCCGCAAGACCATGCTCATGCTGCTCATGGGCCTTTTCGTGCTCGGCAACCTGCTCTCGGCGGCGGCGCCGTCCTTCGGCGTGATGCTCGTCGGGCGCATCGTGACCGCGCTGGCGCACGGCGCCTTCTTCGGGATCGGCTCGGTGGTCGCCGCCGAACTGGTCGCGCCGGAGAAGAAGGCCGGGGCGATAGCCGCCATGTTCACCGGGCTGACCGTGGCCAACATCGTCGGCGTGCCGCTGGGCACCTTCGTCGGGCAGGCTGTCGGGTGGCGCGTGACGTTCGCCATCGTGGCCGCGCTCGGCGTGGCCGGACTGCTCGGCATCGCCAAGCTGGTCCCGCCACTGCCCCGGCCGCAGGGCGCGCACCTGCGGCGCGAACTCGCCGCCTTCCGCAACACGCAGGTCGTGCTGGCCATGGCGATGACCGTGCTCGGCTTCGGCGGGGTGTTCGCCGCGATCACCTACATCGCGCCGATGATGACCAAGGTCGCCGGCTACTCCGACGGCACCGTGACGTGGCTGCTGGTGCTGTTCGGCATCGGCATGTTCCTGGGGAACCTGGTCGGCGGCCGGTACGCGGACCGCAAGCTGATGCCGATGCTGTTCACCGCGCTCGGCGGCCTGGCCGTGGTGCTGGCGCTGTTCACGGTCACCGCGCACGACAAGATCCTGGCCGCGCTCACCATCCTGCTGATCGGGGCGCTGGGCTTCGCGACCGTCCCGCCGCTGCAGAAGCGGGTGCTGGACCAGGCGCACGGCGCCCCGACGCTGGCCTCGGCCGTCAACATCGGCGCCTTCAACCTGGGCAACGCGCTGTCGGCCTGGCTCGGCGGCGTCGTGATCTCCGCCGGTTTCGGGTACACCGCGCCGAACTGGGTCGGGGCGGCGCTCGCCGGCTCCGCGCTGCTCCTGGCCCTGTGGTCGGCCGCGCTGGAGCGCGGTGCGCAGCCCACCGCCGAGCAGGCCACTGCCGAGCTGCCCGCGAACGAGCAGCCCGGCAAGCCCGGCAAGGTGCTGACCCCCACAGCGGGTGAGATCTGAGAGGCGAACGGCCCCGGCGCCCACACAAACGCCGGGGCCGCGCCCCGCTACCCCCGTTTGCGCGTACCGAAAATACTACGAGTGATCTCCCGAACAGCAGTGTTGACCGCCCGCTTCATCGTGGCCGAGCCCAAGGCCTGGTCGATGAGGTTGGGCGGGGCCTTGGCGGGGCTCGCGCGGCCCCGGGATTCGCGCTCGGCCTTCGCCACTTCGGCCTGCTGCCGCTTCGCGTCGTCCTCGGCGGACTTGGCGGCGGCGGCGTCCTCGGCGGCCGTCTGCGCCTCCAACTCGCGGGCGGCCAGGACCTCGTACGCCGACTCCCGGTCGATCGCCGGACCATAGGTCGCCAGCAGCGGCGAGGCGTTCACGATCCCCTGCACCACCGCCGGCTCCGCCTCGGCCATCAGCGATTCCGGGGCCCGCAGCCGGGTCCAGGCCACCGGCGTCGGCGCCCCGTTCTCGGACAGCACGGTCACCACGGCCTCGCCGATGCCGAGGTTCTGCAGCACCTCGCCGAGGTCGTACGGCGACTTCGGGAACGTCGACACCGTCGCCTTCAGTGCCTTCGCGTCATCGGGGGTGTAGGCGCGCAGCGCGTGCTGCACCCGGTTGCCTAGCTGCGCCAGCACGTCGCCGGGCACGTCCTTCGGCGTCTGCGTGACGAAGAAGATCCCGACGCCCTTGGACCGGATCAGCCGCACCGCCTGCGTGATCGCCGAGACGAAGGACTTGGAGGCGCCGGTGAACAGCAGGTGCGCCTCGTCGAAGAAGAACACGAGCTTGGGCCGGTCCACGTCCCCGACCTCCGGCAGCCGCTCGAACAGCTCGGCGACCAGCCACATCAGGAACGTCGAGAACAGCTCCGGCCGGCTGGCCACCCCGGGCAGCTCCAGCAGCGACACGATGCCGCGGCCGTCCGGCGTGCTCCGGATCAGGTCCAGCGCGTTGAACTCGGTCTCGCCGAAGAACGGCTCGGCGCCCTTGGCCTCGAAGGCCGTCAGCTCGCGCAGGATGACCCCGACGGTCTGCGGCGACAGCCCGCCGATCGCCTTCAGCTCGGCCTTGCCCTCGTCGCCGGTCAGGTAGAGCAGCACGCTGCGCAGGTCCTTCAGGTCCAGCAGCAGCCAGCCCTTGGTGTCGGCGAAGTGGAAGACCAGACCCAGGGACGACTCCTGGGTGGCGTTCAGCCCGAGCACCTTGGCCAGCATCGTCGGCCCGAACGCGGAGACCGTCGCCCGGACCGGGACGCCGGTCCCCTCGCCGCCGAGGGTGTAGAACTCGCACGGGAAGGCCTTCGCAGACCACTGCTGGCCCAGCGCCCGCGTCCGCGCGGTCAGCTTCTCGCCGCCCTGCCCGGGCGCGGCCATCCCCGACAGGTCGCCCTTCATGTCGGCCAGGAACACCGGCACCCCGGCTGCCGAGAGCTGTTCGGCGATGCCCTGCAGGGTCTTGGTCTTGCCGGTGCCGGTGGCCCCGGCGACCAGGCCGTGCCGGGTCAGCATGCCCAGCGGGATGCGGATCTGGACACTCGGATCGGGCGCGCCGTCGACCATCAGCGCGCCGAGGTCCAGGGTCGGGCCGTCGAAGGCGTAGCCCGCGGCGACGGCCCGGGCGTGACCTGCGTCCGTGTCTGTATCTGTATCTGTATCTGCCTTCTCCATCGTCACCTCACCTCGCTCAGTGGGACAGACATGTCTGCTCGAACTGGGTCTTCTCGGATTCCTTGAAGAACTTCGTGCCGTCCCCGCTGGCGCACCAGTAGTACCAACGCTCTGTCGCCGGGGTGAGGACCGCCGCGATCATGTCCTTGGAGGGGATGCTGACCGGGGTCGGCGGCAGACCCTTGTGGCCGCCGGTGGCGTAGGGGTCGGTCGGGTCGGAGACCTCCTTGGCGGTCACCGTGACCCGCTTGCCGGCCTGCAGGCTCAGCCAGTACTTGGTGGTCGCGTCCACGCCGACGAAGTCGCCCCGGCCCAGCCGGTTCTGGACCGCCTCGGAGACCTCGCGGCCGTCCGGGGTGGCCTTGGTGACCTCGGCCTCGGCCAGCGAGGCGATGGTCAGGGCCTCCTCGGGGGTGCAGGCCCGCGCCGGGGCGCACTTGAGCGCGCCGGCCTTTTCCGGCAGCCCGAGGGCCGTCAGCTCGGCGACCCGGGCCTTGACCATCGCGGTCAGCACGCCCTGCGGGGTGTCGCTGCTGGTGAGGGTGTAGCGGCCGGGCTCCAGCATGCCCTCGGCGGTCCAGTGGCCGTCAGCGCTCTTGGACCAGGCCGGCAGGCCGATCTGGTTGGTGTCGATGAGCTGCCGCAGGTCGTCCAGGCTCCACTCCCGCTTCTTGGCCAGCTGCCGCACCGTCTCCCAGCTGTAGTCGCCGGGCCGGACCTCGACCAGCGAGTCCGGGGACAGGTTGGAGGACTTCAGCAGCTCGGTGATCGCGGTCGCGGCACTGATCTTCGGGCAGACGAGGTACGTGCCGGTGCTGATGTCGCGCGCCGACTGGTTGTGCCCGGCGGCGTCGACGAAGGCCTGCGTGCTGCGCACGACGCCGGCGTTGAACAGGGCGTCGCCGATGTCCTTGCCGGTCGCCCCGGTCTGGACCTCCACCAGGACCTTGTGCGGGTCGCTCGGGGAGCAGCTGCTCGCCGAGTAGTCCGGGGCGTGCGAGGTGTCGGCCAGGCCGGCGATGCCGGCGAACACGAAGGCCGCGATGCCCCCGAACACCACCACCGGCACCAGCAGCGGCCCCCAGGACCGCAGCCGGTCGCGGCGCGTCGGCGGCGGGTCCTCGTAGTCGTCCTCGTCGGGCACGGCACAGCCGGTGCCCGTCTTCCCGGCGTCCGAGTTTCCCACCACGTCGCTCCTGATGATCGATCGCTTACTCTCAGGAATCATCGCGGGCTCGGCGCCCCGGCGCAGGTTCACAGAGCCGGATGGGGATCACACGGGTGGCGTAACGAGCAGAGCCGGAGTCAGTATCCTGTTCCATTCCGACCATCTAGCGGGGGTGTCGAGCTTCCATGGACGCCAGTGGGTCCAGTCCCGGTTACCAGAGCACTGGGCGCCAGGTGCGCGGACGCCCGCTGCACGACGTCCTGCACGACCCGGGGACGGGGATCGCGCAGCAGGCGGTCATCCCGCTGGACCCGAGCCGCGTGGCGCTGATCGCCCGCGGGATCCTCAACACGCTGGCCTCCGGCGCGGTGCACGGGTACATCAGCCCGCACACCATCCTGCTGACCGACGACGGGAACGCGCTGCTGGTCGGGGACCGCGTCGCGCCCGGCGCCACGCCGGCGAACGACCTGTTCGCCCTCGGGATGGCGCTGTTCGAGGCGGTGGAGGGCTACGCGCCGCATCCGGCGGAGCCGCTGCCGGCGATGCGGCGTGCCGGAGCGCTCGCCCCGGTCATCGACGCGCTGACGCGGCAGGACCCGAGGGAGCGGCCCGACGCGGCCGGAGCGTTGGCGCTGCTCAGGGAGGCGACGGCGCCGCCTTCGCCGGACGCCACCGAGACCAGGACGCTGCCGCAGGTGCCGGCCGCTGATGCGGCGGAGACTTCGGTGCTGCCGCGGGTGGCGGCGGGGCCGACGCCCACTGCGTTGGTGCCGACGGTTGGTGCGGTCGGTGCGGCTGGTCCGGTCGGTCCGGTTGGTCCGGTCGGTGCTGCTGCTCCGGCTGGTCCGGCCGGTCCGGCTGGTCCGGCCTCGCCGCGCGTGTCTGCTTCTGCCGCGTCTGCCGCGTCTGGTTCTGCCGCGTCCGCGGATTACAGCGCGTCCGGCTACGCGGCGTACGACGGCTATCCGCAGGCCAACCGGAGGGCGCTGCTCATCGGCGGCGCGTTCGCGGCGGTCGTGGTCGTCGCCGGGGTGACGCTCGGCGTGACCAGGCCGTGGCACCGGACGGACACCAGCAGCTCGACGGTGCCGGGGGTGCCGTCGGCGGCGTCCGTCCCCACCACGCCCGCCGCCGCGGCTTCGGCCACCTCGGCCACGCCATCGGCGACCACCAGCACGCCGAGCCCCACCCCGAGTCCGACCCCGACCACCCCGACGCCCGCCTCGACGGTCTCGAATCCGACCGCCCTGGTGTCGATGTCGCTGTGCCTGAACGCGGCGGCCGACGGCGGCCTGCACTCGGGCGCCAAGGTCTCCGCCGGGAACTGCCAGGGGAGCCCGAACCAGGCGTGGCAGATCCACGCCGACGGGACGATCCACTCCGTGGCCGACGCGAGCCTGTGCCTGGACGCGGCCGCGCCGAACGGCAAGGTCTCGAACGGGGCCCAGGTCTCGGCGTGGAGCTGTCACGGCGGGCCGAATCAGGACTGGGTGTGGAACGCCAACGGGACGGTGTCGCCGGTGGCCAACACCGGGCTGTGCCTGGACGCCGCGGGGCCGGTGCCGATCAAGGCCGGGGCGAACGTCACGGCGTGGCCGTGCAACGGCGGGCCGAATGAGATGTGGGCGCCGCAGCAGTAGGCCGGTCGCATTCATCCACCCCCAAGTTGGCTGAGCCTGCTGAGCGCGGGGCCCGGCTCACCCCTGCAGAGCCGGGCCCCGCGCTCGTCCCCCCGCTCCCCCGCCTCCCCGCCTACTGCGGCGTGTTGGCGCCCTGCATCGAGGCGACCGCGTCCGCGACGGCGGCCTCGTAGAGCCCCAGCTTCGGCTTGCCGACCGAGCCGCCGCCGAGCGGGAAGTTCTTGGTGGCCGCGTTCGGCAGGGAGTCCGAGGCCAGGACGTTGATCTCGTCCAGCGTGGTGGCCGGGCCGGACCCGGAGCCGCCGGGGTTGAGGTCCAGGACGGCGTAGGCGGTCTTGCCCGCGTGGAGCACATAGGCCGGCGGACCGCCGAGGCCGCCGGGGATCAGCGGCTTGAGGTCGGCGCTGCGGTCGGCGGACTTGGAGTCGCCGAGGTCGACCAGCGGGAAGTAGCTCAAGCCGCAGGAGGTGGCGCCGGTGTTGCGGACCGTGATGAGGCGGCGGGTCGGGACGTCGCTCATGCGGGTGACCTGGAGCGTCACCTGGGAGCTGTCGCAGCGGTGGGCGAAGGCGTAGCTGTCGTCGTCGTGCGCGGCGGCCGGGGCGCTGGTAGTGCTGGTGGCGCTGGTGGCGCTGGTGGCGCTCTTGGCAGTGCTCGGGGACTTCGCACCGGTCGTGGCCGAGCCGGTGGTACCGGTGGCAGCCGCGGAGGTCGCGGAGGTCGCACTCCCGGCGGCCGGACCGGCCCCCGACGCGGCAGGCTTCGACGACTGGCACGCACTCAGCGAAAGCACACACAGCGCGACGGCGGCGGACGAGAGCGTGATCTTGTTCTTGGACATGACGCCACCGTGCCGGGCACCCCGTCCCACGCACCACCCCTCAACGCCGATGCGGGACGCTGGAACGATTCCAGGTACCCTGAGCTGCGACATCACCCGTTCCTGGAACGGCGGCACGGAACGGGGAGGACCAGCGTGGCCAGGCACACGGACGCGTTCGCGGCACGCCTGCGCGACCTGAAGGACCGCTCGGGCCGCAGCTACGGAGCCCTGGCCCAACGCCTCCACACGAGCACCTCCACCCTGCACCGCTACTGCAACGGCACAACGGTCCCCGCCGAATTCGCCCCCGCCGAACGCTTCGCCCGCGCCTGCGGAGCCACGCCCGAGGAGGTGCTGGCCCTGCACCGGCTGTGGCTGCTCGCCGACGCCGAGCGGCGCGCCGAGACCGCGGCGGGGCGGGCGGGGGAGGCGGATTCAACTCTTAGCGAACCGGTTCTAAGTGAATCGGTTCCGAGCGCGTCCAGCAGCTCCGGAGAAGATCTCGCCGCCGATCCCGAGAAGCCCGTCATCATCAGCCCGCGTCCCAGCGACGCCCCCGCCCGTCGCACCTCCCGCTGGCTGAAGCCCACTCTCGCCGGACTCGCCGCGGCCGCCGTCCTGGTCCCGCTCGCCATCTACGCGACCCGCGACTCCGGCACCCCGACCCGCTCCGCAGGCAGCGCCCCGGCAGGCGCCTCCCCCAACTCTCCCGACTCCCCCGGCTCCGCCGCTTCCGCCACATCCTCCGCCGCGGCGCCGACCCCGCCCCCGGTCACCGTCAACGTCCTCGCCGACAACTGGGACACCGAGTGCGGCCAGTGGTTCTACGCTTCCCAGCCGCCGTCCAGGGTCCCGCCGCCGCCGGGCCTGCCGGACGTCGGCCTCTGGGCACAGCCCCTCGGCGCGGTGCCCGGCGCCGACCTGCGGCTTCAGCTCACCGCACAGGGCACGTCGGGGCGTCCTCCGGTGGTGCTGCACACGCTGTACGTCCACATCGTCGGCGCGAAGCCGGCTCCGAAGGGCGGCTACGGCTACACCATGGGCTCGGGCTGCGGGGGCGGGTTGGATCCGGCGTCGTTCGCCATCGATCTGGACGCCGCCGCGCCGAAGATCAAGGCGGTCGCCGGGCAGACCTCGGGGGACAACGTGGGGCTGGCCGACTTCCCGTTCCAGGTCTCCGGCAGCGACTCGCAGGTGCTCGACGTCGACGCCCACTCCGCGAACCAGGAGATCGACTGGGACCTGGTGCTGGTCTGGAGCTGCGGCGACGAGCAGGGCACGCTGACCGTCGACGACCACGGCAAGCCGTTCCGCACCATCGGGCTGGAGGGGAAGCCGGCCTACTTCTACGACGGCTCGAAGTGGAGCCCCACCCCGCTGGACCAATGAGCTGGGCCAATGAGCTGGACCAATGGGCTTGAGCAGACAGCAAAGGGTCCCGGCCCAGTGACCTGAACCGGGACCCGCAGCGCTCCCCAGCGACCCTCACAACACGTCAGCGCACCTCAGCACACCTCAATGCACCTCAGCGCATCTCAGCGCGTGTGCCGCATCGGCGCGTTCGAGCTCGGCGCCGCGCCGCCGCACATCGCGTACCCGAGCACGACCTCCTGCCCGCCGGCCAGCGTGACGTCCGCCGCCTCGACGGTCAGGTTGCCGTCCTTGTCCGTGCTCTGCTTGTTGAACACGATCGCGCCCAGCCCCTGCACGGTCACCGCCTGGTTCTTCCCGGGCGTGATGGTGATCGTCACCGGGGGCAGCGGCGGCAGCGGCGGTGCCGGCGCCACCGGGGTGAACACCGCGGTGGCGATGATCCCGTCGCCGGTGGCGGTGCCCGGCGCGGCCGGGGCGTCGCAGGTCGCCTTGACCCCGGTGACGACCAGCGTGCCGACCAGCGGCACGTTCAGCGTCAGGTGATCCCCGGTCGCCGACGCGGAGGCGGTGCCGGCCTTGGCGTCGCCGGCGGTGGTGGCGGTGAGCGCGGCGTCGGTGGCGATGGAACCGACGTTCAGCCCCACCACGGTCTGGGTGCCGCCGGGCGGGAACTTCGAGTCCGGCGTCGGGTCCACCTTGACCAGCCCGGCGAGGGCATCGGCGGAGACGACGTACGCCTCCGCCTGAGGGGACGCGTTGGCGGCCTGCGAAGGCGCGACGACGCCCAGCGCGGTGCCCAGGAGCGCGGCGGTCATACCGAGGGCGCGCAGCCCGATTCGGAGATGCATGGTGATTTCACGCCTTTCACGAATAATTGGACCATTCGCGGAAATCATCGCGAAACCACGCCGTATTTGAGCAATGCGCCACGCGGGCGGCGCACGAACATCAGCCCCTTGGCGCAACAGGTGCGGCCACGCATCCGCTTTTCGCGACCCTGTTCGCCCGCGCATTCGCCGCCGCGACCGCGGCACCGGCTCCGCCGTACTCCCGCCGGCGTAGTCACGGTGTCGCTCCCCGTCGGATGGCAGCGCTGCCGCCGGTGCCGAGGATGAAGGTGCCCCAGCCGCCGTCCCTCCAGGAGCCACCGTGACCGCCGCGACATCCGCCGCCCCACTGCGTCCTGTGCCGCCATCGTGGTCGGTGGCGGTGCGCGAGATCTGGACGCGCGGCCGACGCGTCGAGCAGGTCTGCTACGTCCTCGGCCTGGTCCTCATCGCCTCCGGCACGTTCCACTTCGCCGTGTTCTTCGTCCGCGGCGGACCGTGGGAGGGACCGGTCTCCTGGCGCAAGCCGACCACCTTCGGCCTGTCCTTCGGCCTCACGCTCATCGCCGTCGCCTGGGTCGCCTCCTCCCTCAAGCTCTCCGAGCGCACCCGCACCCTGGCCCTGGGCGTCTTCGCCGCCGACTGCTTCGTCGAGGTCGGCGGTATCACCCTCCAGGCCTGGCGCCACGTCCCGTCGCACATCGACATGCAAGGCTCCTTCAACACCGGGGTGTCGATGACCCTGGCCGTCGGCGGCGGGATCCTGGTCGTCGTGCTGGGCCGGCTGGCGTTCGCGGCCTTCCGCGGCGATCCGGACCAGGCGCCGTCCATGCGCCTGGCGCTGCGCGCCGGGTTCGCGACGCTGATGATCGGGCTGCTCTCCGGCGCGGCCATGATCGCCCGCGGCACCTCCGAGGCCAAGACCGGGCACCAGCAGCAGGCCTACCACGACCTCGGCTTCCTCAAGCTGGTGCACGGGATCAGCCTGCACGGCGTCCTGGTCCTCCCCACGCTGGCCTGGGCGCTGACCCTGACGAGCTGGCCGGAGGCGAAGCGCACGCGGACGGTCAAGCTGGCAGCGTCCGCCTACGGACTCGCCATCGCCGCGGCGCTGGTCTTCGACCTGGCGACGATGTGACTCGGGGCTTCACACCCTGACTCAGGGCTTCACACCGTAGCTCAGGGCTTCACACCGTGGCTCACGGCTTCACCGTCCCCGCCCGGGCGAACCCGCCCCACTCGGACCAGGGCCCGTTCGCCGCGGCCTCGGACCGGTTCCGCACCGACCCGTCGGCCAGCACCGCGAAGACCTCCATACGGCCGTCGGCATGCCGGGTCGCGCAGGCGGCGGTCACCGGCCCAGCCGGGCCGAACCCCTCGCCCCACCCCGACCACGCGGCGCCGGGCGCGGTCTCGAACCGGTTCCGGATCGCGCCGGCCGGCGTGACCGCGAAGACCTCCACCCGGCCGTCCTGGTGCGCGGCAGCCGTGACGGTGCCCGGGATCCCGTACCCGTTCGCACCACCGGTCGGGCCGTAGACGTCCCACTCGGACCACGGGCCGTTCGGCACCGTCTCGGACCGGCTCCGCATCGAGCCGTCGCTCATCACCGCGAACACCGCCATGCGGCCGTCGGCGTGCCCGGCGGTGCTCAAGGTGTCCGTGACGCCCTGCGTCCCGAACTCGTTCCAGCCCGACCACGGACCGTTCAGCGCCGTCTCGCGCCTGCTCGACACGGCTCCGGTCGGGGTCACCGCGAACAGCTCCAAGCGCCCGTCGGCGTGCACCCCGACGGTCAGTGCCCTGGCGGTCTGGGACGGCGCGAACAGGTTCCAGCCCGACCACGCGCCGTTCGCCGTGATCTCGAAGCGGTTCTGCACCGAGCCGTCGCTCATCACGGCGAAGACCTCCAGCCGGCCGTCGGCGTGCCGACCGGTCGCCACCGAGCTCGTGAGCGCGGCGAACCCGAACCCCTTCGCCGGGCTGAAGTCGCCCCAGCCGGTCCACGGGGCGTTCGGAGCGGGCTCGCACCGGTTCGCGATCCCGCCGGCCGGCGTCACCGCGAACAGCTCGACCCGGCCGTCGCTGTGCACGCCGCCGGCGATCCGGCCCCCGCTCCCGGCCTGGTAGACGAACGCCCCGGCGCCCCACTGCCCGAAGTCCGGGGCCAGGGCCTGGTCGCCGTCCACGTCGGCGCCGTCGAAGGTGAACGGCGTCCGGTTCTGCCACAGCTGGATGCCGGGATACGGCTGACGGTTGCGGCCCTCGGAGTACGCGGTCGAGCACGACTGCCAGGCCCACCGGATCCGGTCGGAGGCCAGCAGCCAGCCGAGTGCGTCGTAGCTGCTGTAGGCGCCGGTACGCGCCAGGCCGATGACCGAGGCGACGCCGTCGAAGTACGCGGTGACCGCGTCCATGTCCCCGGCCTGCACATCCCAGTCCACGCTGAAGTAGATCGGCCGGTCCGCCGGCATCCCGCACGCCGCCGCCTGCCGCTGTGCCTCGGCGGCGTCCTCAGCCCCCTGCCCGAAGCCCTGGCGCGGACCGTCAGCGGTCGCCTCCCAGTTGCAGACCACGGCGATGCCCCCCGTGGCGAGCGCCCGGGCCTCGTCGGCGGTGAGGTTCTTCGCGGGGCTGTAGCTCAGGTAGCGGATCGCGAACGTATAGCCGGCGGCGGTCATCGCGCCGACGGAGGGATACGGGGCCCAGGCGTAGTCCAGTCCGATCGCGACCGGCACCGGCACATCCTGCGCCTGCCGGGGCCCGGGCACCGAGTCCGCGCTCGCCGGCCGGACGCCTGCCGCGCTCACCAGCGTCGCGGTGCCGAAAGAGGTCAGCAGTCGGCGCCGCGACACACCGGAATCATCAACGTTCGCACTCGCCATGGGACCATTTCATCCCGATGACTACCGATGGGCGGTGATTTGGCCCCGCGCCGTCGGGTCCTCGGTTTGTCAGATCTCCAGCGCCTTCATGAAGGCGTCGGCGATCAGCGCGTGGCCGGCCAGGTTCGGGTGGATGCGGTCGTTCGCCCAGTCCTTGGACCCCGTGGTCTTCAGCGCCGCGTCGAAGACCCGCTGCGTGGGGATGTGCACCGCGTCGAACTCCTCGGCCAGGCCCGCGACGGCGGTCACGAACGTGTCGCTGGCGGCCCGCTGCGGCTCGGTGGGATCGGGCTCGATGATGTAGGGGTCGGCCAGGATCAGGCGGCAGCCGGTCTCCTCGACCGCCTGGCGCAGCAGCGTGCGCAGAGTCTGGATGTATTCGTCCAGCGGGACGGCGTTCTCCGGGTGGCCGTCGAAGGCGCGCCAGACGTCGTTGATCCCGATCATCACCGACAGCCAGTCCGGACGCGGCGCCAGCGCGTCGTCCTCCCAGCGGCCGGCCATGTGGCGGACGGTGTTCCCGCTGATGCCGCGGTTGGTCCAGGTCAGGCGGGCGTCCGGGTGCCGGGCGGTGGTGAACGCCCGCAGCAGGCTGACATATCCGCCGCCGTAGGGGGCGTGCTCCTCGCGGCGCCCGCAGTCGGTGATGCTGTCGCCGATGAGAAGGATGTGCTGGCCGTCCTTGAAGAACACAGGTCTTGCCTTCCGGTGCGCGAGGGGAATGGAACATCCGATCTTCTCCCGCCGGGACCCGATCAGGCGAGCGTGTCGATCCAGCCTGCGAGACGGCGGCCCTGCGTCGCCATCACCTCGGGGTCGCGCAGCGCGTTGGCCAGCATCGACATGCCCTGATAGGCCGCGACGAGTTCGACGGCCAGATCGTGCGCGTCGGCCCGGCGGAGCTGGACGAACTGCTCCTCGGCCCAGTCGATCAGCGCGCGCAGCACGCCGGCGGCGGTCTGGTCCAGGCCGTCCTCGCGCTTGTCGAGCTCGGCGGCCAGGGTGCCGAAGGGGCAGCCGTAGCGGGCCGCGACCTCGCGCTGCTCCACCCACCCGGCGATCAGGGCCTTGAGCCGCGCGGCGGGGTCGGGCAGCTGGTCGAGCTGCGCGGTGAGGTCGGCCAGCCGGCCGCGGTGCGCGCCGAGCGCGGCCTCGATCAGCTGGTCCTTGGTCTTGAAGTAGTAGTAGACGTTCCCCAGCGGGACGTCGGCGGCCTGCGCGATGTCGTTGAGCGTGGTGCGCTCGACGCCCTGCTGGTGGAACACCTCGGCGGCCGCGGACGCCAGCCGCTCGCGCTTGCCGCCCCGGGAGGCCGTCTTCCGCGGCTCTGAGTCAGTCACCTAACTGAGGATAGACAATCCGCGCCGGGATCGGCTAGCGTTCAACTCAGTTAGCCAACTAACTCACAACCGACTCACCACTGACTCATTCCGTGGAACACGGTCTGAGCTGCTGCATTGGGGACAGAAATGATCGTTGTGACAGGTGCCACCGGGAACGTCGGCCGGACCCTGGTCCGGACGCTGGCCGCCGCCGGACACCCGGTGACCGCCGTTTCGCGGCACATCCAGGATGCCGGCGCCGACGTCCCGGCCGGCGTCCGCGCCGCGGCCGCCGACCTCGGCACACCGGCCGAACTGAAGGAGGCGCTGCAGGGCGCGAAGGCCCTGTTCCTGCTGGTCGCGGGCGACGACCCGGCCGGCGTGCTGGCCCAGGCCCGAGCCGCCGGTGTCGGCCGGGTGGTGCTGGTCTCCTCGCAGGGCGTCGGCACCCGCCCCGGCGGCGCCTACGAGCACGCCGAGCGCTTCGAACACGCCGTCGCCGCCTCAGGACTCGACTACACGATCCTGCGCTCGGGCGGCCTGGACTCCAACGCCTTCGCCTGGGCCGAGCCGATCCGCGCCCAGCGCATCGCCCCGGCCCCGTTCGCCGAGGTCGGGCTGCCGTTCGTGGACCCGGACGACGTGGCCGCGGTGGCCGCCGCGGTGCTCACCGAGGACGGCCACACCGGCGCCACATACGTCCTCACCGGCCCCGCGCCGACCACACCGCGCCAGCGCGCGGCGGCCATCGCCGAGGCGATCGGCGCGCCGGTGACGTTCGTCGAGATGTCGCGCGAGGAGGCGAAGGCCCAGATGACACAGTTCATGCCGCCGGCGGTGGTCGAGGGGACGCTGGCCATCCTCGGCGCGCCGACGGCCGAGGAGCAGCAGGTCAGCCCGGACGTCGAGCGGGTGCTCGGCCGGCCGGCGGCGGCGTTCGGGGTGTGGGCCGAGCGGAACGCGGCAGCCTTCCGCTGAGGTGGTCTCCGAGGTCATCTCTGAGATCAGCCCGGCGGTCACCCCTCTCAAGGCATTGCCATGGTCGACAAGAAACCGGCCAGCCGGTATTTTTCTTGAAGCGGCAGCTGCCGCGGCACCGACACGGGAGGGGACCCATCATGAAGGCCATCCAGTTCAGCGCACCCGGCGGCCCGGAGAACGTCGCAGAGGTCGACATCGCCGCGCCGGCTCCGGGCGCCGGGCAGCTCGCGATCTCCGTGCGCTTCGCCGGTCTGAACTTCGTGGACGTGCTGGCCCGGCGCGGGGCGCCGGGGTACGCCGGCAGCTGGCCGTTCGTGCCGGGCATGGAGGTCGGCGGCGAGGTGGCCGCGCTCGGGGAGGGCGTGAGCGGGTTCGCGGTCGGGGACACCGTCGTGGCGTTCACCGTGGACGGCGGCGGCCTGGCCGAGACCGTGGTCGCCGAGGCCGGGCTGGCCGCGCGGGTGCCGGACGGCCTGGCCCTGGAGGCCGCCACCACCGTCCCGCTCACCTGGGCCACCGCGGTCGGCCTGGCGCGGGCCGCGCACGTCGCCGCCGAGGACCGGATCCTGGTCACCGGCGCGGGCGGCGGCGTGGGCGACGCGCTGGCCGCGGTCCTGGCGCTGCGGCAGCCGCGGGCCCTGGTCGGCGGCACGAGCGCGCGCTCGGCCGGCTCCCTGTCCGCCGCCTACCGGCCGGCGATCCGCGACGCCGCCTTCGCCGCCAACGCCCGCAAGGCCGCCGACGACGCCCCGTTCGACGTGGTCCTGGAGTCCATCGGCGGCGACGTGTCCGCCGCGATGCCGGGCCTGCTGGCCCCCGGCGGCCGGCTGGTCAGCTACGGCGCCGCCGCCGGCCAGCCCGACCCGGACGCCCCCACCCTGGCCGAGCTCCGCCGCAACAACTGGACCACGGCCGGCTTCAGCATCATCAACCGGGCCCGGGGCGACGCCACCGCGGTCGGCGCCCTCATCGCGGGGGTCTTCGCGCTCACCGCCGAGGGGCTGGCCATCCCGGCGCCGCGCGTCATCGGCTGGGACGAGGCGATCGAGGCGCACGTCGCGCAGGCCGAGAACCGCAGCCCCGGCAAGACCGTCGTCGCGGTCCAGGGCTGAACGCATGACGCCGCCGCCGGCCGACCCCCGCTCCCGGGCCGACCACCGCTCGCCCGCCGAGCCGACGCAGGAGCGGGCCCGCCGCACGCGCCGTGCCATCGTGCTGGCCGCGGCGGAGTGCTTCGCGGAGGTCGGCTACGCGGCGGCCACCACCAGCGAGATCGCCGCGCGTGCCGGCGTCACCAAGGGGGCGCTGGCGTTCCACTTCCCGGCCAAGGCGAGTCTGGTCGTGGCGATCCTGCGCGAGTGCTACGAGCAGTGGCCCGCGGTGATCGCCGAAGCCCGGCCGGGCAACGACCGCGTGCTGGACCTGCTCGGCGAGATCTTCGCCCGGGTGGCGGCGCAGATCCGCGAGGACCCCGTCGTCCGCGCGACCGTCCGCCTGCAGGCCGAGCGCTCCCAGATCGCCGAGCCGGTGCCCCTGCCCTTCGTGGACTGGATCGCCACCGCGACAGGGCTCTTCCACACCGCCGCCGAACAGGGCGAACTGCGCCCCGGCGCCGATCCCGCGGCCCTGGCCCGGGCCTCGATCGCCGGCTTCCAGGGCGTCCAGCACGTGTCCGGCATCCTGGCGGGCCACGCCGACGTCGCCGACCGGGTCGCCGAGTGGTGGGCCGTGATGCGCACGGGCATCGCAGCCCCCGGCGATCACGATTCGTGATCGCAGCAAGTCCGACTCTCTCCTTGCCCGTTCCCGCACACCGCGTTGGAGTAGAGGCATGTCCGTCATCCCCGATTCCCACGCCGACCTGCTCGAGCGCCCGGTCTTCTGCCACCTGGCGACCATCCGCGCCGACGGCACCCCGCACGTGAACCCCATGTGGTTCCTGTGGGACGGCGAGTTCCTGTCCTTCACCACCTCGACCAAGCGCGCGAAGTACCGCGAGCTCAGCGAGCGCCCGAGCGCCGCGGTCTCGATCAACGACCCCGAGGCGCCGTACCGCTACCTGGAGCTGCGCGGCACCGTGGAGCGCATCGAGCCGGACCCGGAGGGCGAGTTCTTCGCCGTCCTGGCCGACCGCTACGCGCTGCCGATGGACGGCCCGGTGGGCGACGCGCCGGCCCGCGTGCGGATCTACCTGCGGCCGGCGCACGCGACCTTCCAGTAGTCAGCCCACGACGGCGTAGCGCAGGAACACGACGCCGCCGGCGAAGCGGCGCTCGTCCACCAGTTCCAGCGACACGCGCACATCCTGGGGCAGGGCGGGCTTGCCGCCGCCCACCAGGATCGGGTTCAGCAGCAGCTGGATCTCGTCCACCAGGCCCGCGGCGATCGCCTGGCCGGCCAGCTCGGCACCGCCGATGGTCAGGTCCGAGGGCGAGGCCTCTTTGAGCCGCCGGACGGCGTCGGCGTCGAACTCCCGCTCCAGCCGTGTCTGAGCGGTCGACACGGATTCGAGCGTCCGCGAGTAGACGATCTTCTCAGCCGCCCGCCAGATCCCCGCATAGTCCCGGGCCACAGGGGATCCGCCGGGACTCGCGCCCTCGGTCTCCCAGTAGCGCATCGTCTCGTACATCCGGCGGCCGTAGAGGTACGTGCCGACGTAACGTTCGAGGTCGTTGACGAACATGTGCACCTGTTCGTCGGGCGCGGCCCACTCGAACGCGCCGCCGGCGTCCTCCACGTACCCGTCGAGCGAGGCGATCGCCGAATAGATCAACTTGGCCATGCTCCATCCTTGCATTGTGGACTGAATCTTGCAGAAGCCCTCTGACATACAGCATGTTGATTGGAGATTCCGGCCCGCCACAAGATATGGTGTCCGACGCAGCTGGTTCGGCCGCCTCCCCCGACAGGGCGACGGCCGAGGCAAGAGGGAACCCGGTGCGAAACCGGGACTGCCCCGCAGCGGTGAGTGGGAACGACCGCCGTCGTGCACACTGGGCCACCGAACGCCTTCGGGCGGGCCTGGGAAGTGACGGCCAGTAGGGTCCCGGAGCGCTTTTCGGCTCCCCGGGAACGCCCGCGAGTCCGAAGACCTGCCAGCGGTGCCGTGCCCGGACGTGGGGCACGGCTGGTCCGACGCCGCGTGGGACGGCTGACGGCGGAACGCGTCGCGACTTCAGCGCGCCTTCCGGTGTCTGCTCGCCATCGGTCCGGACCGGACCTACGACTGGCGAGGAGAAGGTTGTGACGGTCACCCTGGAGCAGGCCACGGCTGGTGCGCAGGTTGCTGAGGCCGATCAGGTCGCGGAAACCGAGCACGCTCTGGAACAGCGGATCACCGTCTGGTCCGCCGACCTGCCCGACGTCGACCCGGGCCGCGTCGCCCGCAAGACCTTCGCGGGCCTGCCGCCGGCCGCGACCGCGGAGCAGATCGCCGACCTCGCCGTCCAGAGCGCCGCCGAGCTGATCGGCGAGGAGCCGCAGTACTCGAAGCTCGCAGCGCGCCTGCTCGCTGAGGTCGTCGCCGCCGAGGCCGCGGGCCAGGGCGCGACCTC
Organism: Catenulispora sp. MAP12-49; assembly: GCF_041262705.1. Lineage (NCBI taxonomy): Bacteria > Bacillati > Actinomycetota > Actinomycetes > Catenulisporales > Catenulisporaceae > Catenulispora > Catenulispora sp. MAP12-49. The sequence continues at coordinate 33,565 of NZ_JBGCCP010000053.1, forward strand.
CTTCAGCGCGTCCATCGCCGTCGGGCATCGGGAGGGCCTGATCGGCGACGTGACCGCGGACCTGGTCGCCGCCTCGGCGGCGGAGTTCGACGCGGCGATCGACCCCGACGGCGACCTCCGGTTCGAGTACTTCGGGCTGCGCACCGTCTACGACCGCTACCTGCTGCGCCACCCGGTGACCCGGCGCGTCATCGAGACGCCGCAGCACTTCCTGCTGCGCGTGGCCGCCGGGCTGTCGCAGGACCCGCAGGAGGCGATCGGCTTCTACCGCCTGATGTCCTCGCTGGCCTACCTGCCCAGCTCCCCCACGCTGTTCAACTCCGGCACCCGGCACACCCAGATGTCGTCGTGCTACCTCGTGGACAGCCCGCGCGACGAGCTGGACTCCATCTACGACCGCTACCACCAGGTCGCGCGGCTGTCGAAGTTCGCCGGCGGCATCGGCATCGGCTTCTCCCGCGTCCGCTCGCGCGGCGCGCTGATCCGCAGCACCAACGGCCGTTCCAACGGCATCGTGCCGTTCCTGCGCACGCTGGACTCCTCGGTCGCGGCGGTCAACCAGGGCGGCCGGCGCAAGGGCGCGGCGTGTGTGTACCTGGAGCCGTGGCACCCGGACATCGAGGAGTTCCTGCAGCTGCGGGACAACACCGGCGAGGACGCGCGCCGCACCCACAACCTGAACCTGGCCAACTGGATCCCGGACGAGTTCATGCGGCGGGTCGAGGCCGACGGCGTCTGGTCCCTGATGGACCCGGATCAGGTGCCGGAGCTGCCGGACCTGTGGGGCGCGGAGTTCGACGCGGCGTACCGCGAGGCCGAGGCCGAGGGCCGCTACGCCCGCCAGGTCTCGGCGCGCGAGCTGTACGGGAAGATGATGCGCACGCTGGCGCAGACCGGCAACGGCTGGATGACGTTCAAGGACGCCTCCAACAACCTGTGCAACCAGACCGGCGTTCCCGGTAACACCGTGCACCTGTCGAATCTGTGCACGGAGATCATCGAGGTCTCCTCCGACGCCGAGACCGCGGTCTGCAACCTGGGCTCGATCAACCTGGCCGCGCACCTGACGCCGTCCCGGGACGCGGTCGACTGGGACCGGCTGCGCGCCACGGTCCGCACCGCCGTCGTCTTCCTGGACCGCGTCATCGACATCAACTACTACCCGAGCGAGCAGACCGCGGCGTCGAACCCGCGCTGGCGTCCGGTCGGGCTGGGCCTGATGGGGCTGCAGGACGCGTTCTTCGCCCTGCGGCTGCCGTTCGACGACCCGCGGGCCCGGGAGCTGTCGACCCGGATCTCCGAGGAGATCTACCTGACGGCGCTGGAGACCTCGGCCGGGCTGGCCGAGGAGTTCGGCGCGCACCCGGCGTTCGCGGACACCCGCGCGGCCCGCGGCGCGCTCCAGCCCGACCTGTGGAACGTCGCCACCTCCCCGGAACTCGCCACGCGCTGGTCCGAGGTCCGCGGCCGGATCGCGGCCACCGGCCTTCGCAACTCGCTGCTGGTGGCGATCGCCCCGACCGCGACCATCGCCTCCATCGCCGGCTGCTACGAGTGCATCGAGCCGCAGGTGTCGAACCTGTTCAAGCGCGAGACGCTCTCGGGCGAGTTCCTGCAGATCAACAGCGCGCTGGTCGGCGAGCTGAAGGCGCTGGGGCTGTGGACCCCGGCGGTGCGCGAGACGATCAAGCGCGCCGAGGGGTCGGTGCAGGGCGTCGAGGCGCTGCCGGCGGAGATCAGGGCCCTGTACCGGACGGCGTGGGAGCTGCCGCAGAAGGCGCTGATCGACCTGGCCGCCGCGCGCGGGCCGTTCGTCGACCAGTCGCAGTCGCTGAACCTGTTCCTGGCCGCGCCGACGATCGGGAAGCTGTCCTCGATGTACATGTACGCGTGGAAGGCCGGGCTGAAGTCGACGTACTACCTGCGCTCGCGGCCGGCGACGCGCATCCAGCAGGCGACGGTGGCCGTGACCACGGAGGAGGCGGTCGCGGTGATCGCCGACGACGCGGCCATCGCCTGCTCGCTGGAGAACCCCGAAGCCTGCGAAGCCTGCCAGTAAAGCCAGACCCCACCTAAGGAATCCGCTCTCATGCTGCTCGACCCGGGTCTGGACCTGACCCTGCGCCCCATGCGCTACCCGCACTTCTTCGACCGCTACCGCGACGCGATCAAGAACACCTGGACCGTGGAGGAGGTGGACCTGCACAGCGACCTCACCGACCTGGACCGGCTCTCGCCGGCCGAGCGGCACCTGGTCTCCCGGCTGGTCGCGTTCTTCGCCACCGGCGACACCATCGTCGCGAACAACCTCGTGCTGAACCTGTACCAGCACGTCAACAGCCCCGAGGGCCGGCTGTACCTGTCGCGGCAGCTGTTCGAGGAGGCCGTGCACGTCCAGTTCTACCTGAACCTGCTCGACACCTACGTGCCCGACGAGGACGAGCGCACGGCGGCCTTCGCGGCCGTGGAGAACATCCCCTCGATCCGGCGCAAGGCAGAGTTCTGCTTCCGCTGGATCGACTCCCTCGGCGACGTGAAGCGCCTGGAGACGCGGGACGACCGCCGGGCGTTCCTGCTGAACCTGATCTGCTTCGCGGCGTGCATCGAAGGGCTGTTCTTCTACGGGGCCTTCGCCTACGTGTACTTCCTGCGCTCCCGGGGCCTGCTGCACGGCCTGGCCTCCGGCACCAACTGGGTGTTCCGCGACGAGTCGATGCACATGGCCTTCGCCTTCGACGTCGTGGAGACGGTGCGCGCCGAGGAGCCGGACCTGTTCGACGACGAGATGGCGCGCCAGGTGCGCGAGATGCTCGCCGAGGCCGTGGAGTGCGAGACGCAGTTCGCCCAGGACCTGCTCGGCGCGGGGGTGCCGGGCCTGCCGGTGGCGGACATGCGGGCCTACCTGGAGCACGTCGCCGACCGCCGGCTGGAGCAGCTCGGGCTGGAGGCGGTGTACGGGACCGCGAACCCGCTGGGGTTCATGGAGCTGCAGGACGTGCAGGAGCTGTCGAACTTCTTCGAGCGGCGGGTCTCGGCCTACCAGGTGGCGGTCGGCGGTAGCGTCTCGTTCGACGACGACTTCTGATCCCGGAAGGCTCCCTGATGCGCGTGGTGTCCCTGGTGCCGTCGTTGACCGAGGCGATCGCGACGACGGCGCCGGGGCTACTGGTCGGGGCGACGGCGTGGTGCACGCATCCGGCCGAGCTGGATGTCGAGCGGATCGGCGGGACGAAGAACCCTGATGTCGAGCGGATCATCGCGCTGGCCCCGGATCTGGTGGTGGCGAACGAGGAGGAGAACCGGGAGGTCGATCTCGCTGCGTTGCGCGAGGCCGGGATCGCGGTTCTGCTGACCCGGATCCGGACGCTCGACGAGGCATTCGGCGAGCTGGATCGGATGCTGACCGATGGATGTGGGCTCGCCCGGCCGCGGTGGCTGGACGAGGCGGAGGCCGCGTGGGCGGTGGCGACGGAGCTGGGGCCGACGCCACCGCCTGTCCCATCGTTCGTCCCCATCTGGCGGCGGCCTTGGATGGTGCTGGGGCGCGACACGTTCGCCGGTGACGTGCTGGCGCGGCTCGGTGTGCGGAACATCTATGCCGACCATCCCGAGCGCTACCCGAAGATCCCACTGCCCGATCTGTTGGCCGGCGGCGCCGAGCTTGTCGTGCTGCCCGATGAGCCGTATGCGTTCAGCGCCGCTGACGGCCCCGAAGCGTTCCCGGGACTGCCGTCCGCCCTGGTCTCCGGCCGGCATCTCACCTGGTACGGGCCCTCGCTCGTCGAGGCCCCCCGCGTACTGCTCCGCCAGCTCGCCGCTGCTGTCAGCTGATCCGCTGTGGGCTGATCCGCCCACAGCAGCGCGGCGTTCCTTGCCCTCCTGTGCCGGGGCACGGTGGAGGCATGGCAGAAGAAGAGAAGACGCCCCACTTCAGTTGGCGCACCCGTGAGCAGCTGTTCAGCCGGCGGATCCTGGTCCTGGACGGCGTGCTCGACGACGACAACGGGACGCTGCTGGCCACCCAGCTGCTGTCCCTGGCCACCGAGGACCCGGAGGCCGGGATCTCGCTGTGGATCCACTCCCCCGGCGGCTCGGTCCCGGCGATGCTGGCCATCCGCGACGTGATGCGCCTGGTGCCGTGCGAGGTCTCGACGCTGGCGCTGGGGCTGGCGTGCAGCGCCGGCCAGTTCCTGCTCTCGGCCGGCACGCACGGCCGCCGCTTCGCCCTGCCGCATGCCAGGATCCTGATGCACCAGGGCTCGGCCGGCATCGGGGGCACGGCGGTGGACGTCGAGGTGCAGGCCGACGACCTGCGGCACATGGTGAACACCGTGCTCGGCCTGATCGCCGCGGACACCGCCCAGCCCTACGACCGGATCTTCGAGGACTCCCTGCACGACCGCTGGTTCACCGCCCAGCAGGCGAAGGACTACGGCTTCATCGACCACATCGTGGACTCGTTCGGACAGGTCGTGCCCGAACGCCGGCGAATCGGGATCTCGGCATGAACACGGCGGCCACCATGAACTACACCATCCCCTACGTGACCACCCAGCGTCCCGGCGGCGAGCGCGTCACCGACATCTACTCGCACCTGCTCACCGAGCGCATCATCTACCTGGGCACGGCCATCGACGCCGGCGTGGCCAACGCCCTCATCGCCCAACTCCTGCACCTGGAATCCGACGGCCCCGACCGCGAGATCAGCCTCTACGTGAACTGCGAAGGCGGCGACCTCACCTCGATGCTCGCGGTCTACGACACCATGCAGCACATCAAGGCCCCGATCCGCACCACCTGCGTCGGCCAGGCAATCGCCGTCGGCGCGGTCCTCCTCGCCGCCGGCACCCCGGGCCTGCGCTCAGTCCTCCCCCACGCCCGCGTGGTCCTGCACCAACCAGCCGCCCGCGGCCAAGGCGCCATCCCCGACCTGATCATCCAGGCCGACGAACTGGTCCGCATGCGCGCCGAACTGGAGACGATCCTGACCCGCCACACCGGCCAGACCGCCGAACGCCTCCGCCACGACACCGACCGCGACCGCGTCTTCACAGCCGCCGCGGCGGTGGAGTACGGGCTCGCCGACCATGTGCTGGGGCCTCGGGAGTAGGGCGCTGGGGCCTCAGGAGCAGCGGGCGGGGTCTCGGAAGCAGCGCGCCGGGCGCCCTCGGGAGCAGCGCGAGCTTCGTCGCCGGCCGGACTGCGTGCCAGAAACCAGTCCGGCCTCGCTCCAGGCCACGCCGCCGACGCCGGCTGAAACAGCCGGCTCAGGCAGCCAGCGCCAGCATCACCGGCCCGCCCGCCGAGCGGCGCGTCGCCGACGTCCGCCGCACAGCCAGATCCTGATGTGCAGCCAGATCCTGATGTGCAGCCAGATCCCGCCGCGCCACCCAGGCCTGCCGCGTCGCCACCAGCGCCGCCTCCCGCCGCGCCCGCAGATCGAAGGCCACCGACTCGGCGAGCCCGCCGAGCGTCGTCCCGAGCGCGCCGGCGACCGCCGCGATCATCTCGCTCGACGGTTCCTTGAGCCCGCGTTCCACCTCCGAGAGGTACTGCGGCGAGATCCCGGCCCGGCCGGCCGTCTCGGCCAGGCTCTCCCGATGCTGCCGCCGCAGCTCACGCAACTGCTCGCCCAGCACCTCGCGCCACAGCGGCTCCGGCTTCGCGGGCTGCTCGGGCCTTGCCGACTGCTCGGGCTGAGCCGGCTGCTCGGGCTTCCGCGGCTGAGCGCGCTTTGCCGGCTGATCGGTGCGGCCGCCTTGGATCACGTGCAGTCTCAGAGGCTCGGTCATACTTCGAGCGTACGGATCCCAGGCGAGCGGAGTCCCGCTTGTCTGCTCTCAGCAGACACCGCTGCACAGAACGGGTGAGTTCAGGATGCGCGCATGACTCCCGAACCGGCCGAGCACGCCCGCTACCGCGGCTACCTGGAGGCTCTGTCGCAGGCGGGCGGCCCCGACGAGTGCTCCGTGATCAGCGCGGTGCTGGGCGATCCCGACCAGGTCATGGCCGATTCCGCGATCCTGCGCCACCTGGACCTCAGGGCGGCACAGATGGGTAGCGGCGCGGCCTTCACCGCCTGGTCCCGGCAGGTCGCCACGGCGATCAACGGACGCGAGCCGCTCGAGCGCCGGCTGCGCGAATGGTCACTGTTCGCGGACATCGACGCCGGGCGCCCCTGGAGCACAGCGGATCTGGGCGAAGCCTCGAACTGGCTTCAACTCCGAACCGCCGAGCACGCCGGATCCCACCGCGCGCTGACAGTCCTCGCAGGCCAGGGGCGAACCCGCCGCATCAGGAACGCGGCTCGCGCCCGCCTCGATCGGGCCGCCTAGGCGCCGGCCCGCCGACCTGCCGACCGGCGAACGCCGACTGCCGACCGCCGACCCGCCGACCTGCCGACCGGCGAACGCCGACCGCCGACCCACCCGCCGACCGCCCCATCCGTGCCCCGCCGCGCCTAACTCCCCAGCTTCTCCAAAATCCGGTGCATCCCGCTCTCCCAGTTGGCCTTCAAAGCCGCCACCGCGCCCGCCACGTCGCCGCCGGCCAGGCACTCCGCGATCTTCTCGTGCTCCGCCGCCGAGCGCTCGAGGACCTGGCGGTCGCCGACCACGACGCGCTCGTAGCGGTGCATCGTCAGCTTCAGGGTGGTGATCAGGTCCATCAGGCGGTCGTTGCCGCAGCCGGAGAGGAGTTGGTCGTGCCACTCGTCGTCGTAGCGCTCGATCACGCCGAGTTCGGCCTGGGGCGCCGAGAAGGCGTGCGCCTCCTCCAGGAGGCGGGGGGCGATCTGCTTCAGGTGCTCGGGGGGTGAGAGTTCCAGGGCCAGGGATTCCAGGGTGGCGATGATGGTGGTCAGGTCGCGGAACTCCTGGGGGCTCATCGGGGCGAAGCGGAAGCCCTTGCCGCGCTCGCTGATGATGATGCCCTCGCGCTCCAGGCCGATCAGGGCCTCGCGCAGCGGGGTGCGGCTGACGCCGAGGTCGGCGGCCAGGTGCACCTCGTTGATGGGCTGGTCCGGGTCGAACTCGCCCCGGCCCAGGCGTTCCAGGAGCACGTCCTTGATCTGCTCGCGGAGCGGCCGCCGCTCGATCGCCATCCCGATGTCACCTCTCCTGCACAGCCCGTCGTTCACATTGTTCCGCACTCCGGCCGGTTTTCGGCACCGGCACCCTGGTCAAGCGCTCAAGTCGGCGCCGCGCCGCCGCCTCAGGCCGTCCCGGCGCCGTCGACCGGGATCACCGCGCCGCTCACGAACGCCGCCGCCTCCGAGGCCAGGAACGCCACCATCTGCGCGATGTCCCGCGGCTGCCCGATCCGTCCCAGCGGTCGGTCGGCGGCATCGGCGTAGAACGTGTCGACCGCCTCCCCCAACTGGCGCGCCTCGTCGGCCAGCATCCCGGTGGCCGTGTCCCCCGGGCAGACGCAGTTCACCCGGATGTTCTGCGGCCCGTGGTCGATGGCCATGGCCCGCGTCATGTTCACCACGGCACCCTTCGACGCGCAATACGAGATCGCGCTCCCCCCGCCCTTGATCCCCCACCCCGACCCGGTGTTGACGATGCTCCCGCCCCCGGCCGCCGCCATCAGCGGCACCACCCGCCGGCTCATCAGCAGGATCGACTTCACGTTGACCGCCATCACCAGGTCCCAGTCGTCCTCGGCGATGTCCAGCACGGTCGAGCGCCGGATGATCCCGGCGTTGTTGAAGAGCACGTCGACACCCCCGTACGCGGCGACCGCGGCCTCGACGACGGCATCGCAGTCCGCCGCCCGCGACACATCGCAGCGCACGAACACACCCCCGACCTCCTTCGCCGCCTCCTCCCCGCGCTCGGCATCGAGGTCCGCGACCACAACACCCGCGCCGAGTTCGGCGAGCACCGCGGCGGTGGCCCGCCCGATGCCCGACGCCCCGCCGGTCACGATCGCGCTCTTGCCGGTCAGGTCGATCATCATGACTGCCTTTCACTCAGGGAACAGCTCAGGGGATTGCTCAGAGGATTGCTCAGGGGATAAAGGATCGTACGGCGCCACCCCGTGATGACCCGCACATACCGGGGGAACGCCTGGTCAAGCACATCGTCGCCGGTGTCGACGAGCAGCGGACGCCCGCCGAGCGCCACGACCTTCGCCTCGGTCGCCACGACGTGCAGCCGCTCCAGCCCCACCGCCCGCAGCACCTCGGGCGAGAGCTGCTGATTGCCCCGCCCGAGCAGGAACCCCTGCCCGCCGATGGGGGTCAGCGCGATGTGCGCCGGCCGGCCGGAGACGAGGTCGAGAAGCCGGTCCGCGCCGACATCGGAGGCGACAATCTCGTCCCCCTCGATGACGTTCACGCCGAGCACCGGAACCTCCAGGCCCCAGACGGCAGCGACCGCGCGGGTGGTCGTCCCGGGACCGAGGACAAGCAGATCGCCGGGACTCAGCAGCGCACGAAGCTCGGTGGCGATCCCGGAGACCGCATCGGGCGTGACACTCGAACCACCGATCTTGCGCTGCTGAACGCGGGCCGGGACATCGGGCACACGCAGGTAGCCGAACAACCGCGGCGAACCGTCCACCCGATCGACGACCTCGGCATCGCGCACCCGCGTCGCGATCGCGGCCACCTCGCCGGCCGCCCGAGGATTCACGGCGAACACCGCCGAGTGCATCTTCACCCCGGTCGGGATCCCGAGCACCGGCACCGCATCGCCGACCGCCTCCAAGACGTCGCGCGCCGTCCCGTCGCCGCCGGCGAACAGCAGCAGATCGACCCGCGACGCCAAAGCCCGGGCCGCCGCGACGGTGTCCGCGGCCGAGGTCGGCTCACCGGCGGAGAAGACCACCTCGGGCGCCAACCCGGCAGCACGCGCTGCCTCCTCGCCCATCGCCCCGGCGACGGTCAGCACGGCGACATCCCGCCGCCGCGCAGCCAACTCGGACAGTGCGACCGCCGCGCGCTCGGCGGCACGGGGCACCGCACCCAACGCGAAAGCCCGTGCCTGCACCTCCGCGCCGTCGCTGCCCTTGAGGCCGACCCGGCCGCCGACGCCGGCGACCGGGTTCACCACGAGCCCGACTCTCACGAGCCCGGTCCCGATTGATTGTTCGCAACGCCGGCCCGGAAGTCGGCGACCGGGGTGGCGTCGGTCAGCACGCCGCTCACCCAAGCTTCCGCTGATAAGCCCGCCACGTCACGGCCCACGTCCCCGGATCCTCCAGCGACGCGTCCCGCATCTGGTGGATCGGCCCGTTGTGCGGCGCGGTCCGCACCACCTCAGGGTTCTCATAAGCCTCGCGCGCCACCTCCGCCAGGATCGCCGCGTACTCGTCCAGGTCCGCCTGCGAGTACGACTCCGTCGGCTCCAGCGTCATCGGCTCCGGTACGAGGTAGGGGTGGTGGCTCGTCCAGTAGTGCGTGCCGAAGTCCGACACCCGGTAGCCGATCTGCTCGGAGTGGACCCCGGTATCCGCGTTCAGCTTCTCCCAGCTGTACCGCGCCTGCTCGACCCGCCGCCGGCCGCGCGCGTACGGCAGCGACACCCCTTCGATCTCCAGCACCTTCGCGATCAGGTAGTTGTTGTTCAGCACCGAGGTCTCGGCGACCGCCCGCAGGCCCTCGCCGCCGAGGGCCATGATCCACGCGTAGGCCCGCACCAGGTTCGGCACCACGCCGTAGTACGGCCGGATCTTGCCGATCGACTCCGGCCGGTCGTCGTCGAGCCGGTAGCGGGTCCCGTCGAACTCGATCGTGGGCCGCGGCAGGAAGGGGACCAGGGCCGAGGTCACCGCGGACGCACCCGCCGCCGGGCCGCCGCACATGTGCGGGGTCGAGAACGTCTTGTGCAGGTTGAAGTGGCACAGGTCGAACCCGGCGTCCCGGGCCCGGGTGATGCCCAGGATCCCGTTCGCGTTGGCCTGGTCGTAGCAGCACAGACCGCCGACGCCGTGCACCAGCCGCACGAACTCCTCGATCCGCGGGTTGAAGATGCCCGTGTCCTCGGGGTTCGTGATCAGCAGCGCGGCCGTGCGCGGCCCGACAGCGGCCCGCAGCGCCTCGATGTCGGGGTACCCGTCGGCGTCCGGCATCAGGGTGATCACCTTGTACCCGGCGGTCTTCGGCGCCGCCGCGTTGGTGGGGTGCGAGAACTGGGTCGTGATGATCTCGTCCCGCACACCGTCCTCGCCGCGCGAGGCGTGGTATGCCCGGATCATCGACACGTTCGCGTAGATCGCCGAGGACCCGGACCCGGGCTGCAACGACACCCGGTCCATCCCGGATATCTCCTTCAGCAGCCCTTCGAGCCGGTACAGGATCTCCAGCACGCCCTGCACCGTTCCCTCATCCTGCAACGGATGCAGTTCGGCGATGCGCGGGTCCCGGACGAAGGAGTCGTTCACCTTCGGGCTGTACTTCATCGTGCACGTGCCCTGCCCGATGTCGACGTTCAGGTCGACGCCCAGCGTCTCCTGCGAGAGGCGCATGTAGTGCCGCAGCACGTGCGGCTGCGACATCTCCGGCAGCGCCGGCGCGGCGGGCCGCGCGAGCCCCGCGGGCAACGCCGGCACCGGAAGGTCCGTGCGGGGCACCTCGACCCCCCGCTCCCCCGGGCTGTCCAGCTCGAAGATCAGCGGCTCGTCCCACCGGGCCTGGTGGAACCGCCGCAGCCGCGGCTTGGGCGCGATCCGCGCGTCGGCGGGCGAAACAGGGGTGTGCGGCGACAGCGCGCTCACTTGGCGATCTCCTCAAGAACGGCGGCGAGGCGGTCGATGTCCTCGCGCGTGTGGATCTCGGTCACGCAGAACAGCGCGTCGGTCTCGGACAGCACCTTGCCGCCCTGGATGCCCTGCTCCAGAAGCAGGGCGTTGATCTCGGACGCGGTGCGCGACCCGGTGAAGCGGACCACGAAGTCGGCGAACGACACCGACGCGGCATTCGGCGCCGAGACGGACGGCACCGCCGCCAGCCGTTCCTGGGCGTAGGCCGTCAGCGCGAGGATGGTCTCCCCGATCTCCCGCATCCCGCGCGGTCCCATCAACGCGAGGTAGACGCCGGCCATGATCCCGTTCAGGGCGGCCGCGGTCCCGACCCATTCCTTGCCCTGTTCCCGCAACGCGAACGACGTCCGGTCGTAGTACACGTCGCCGAACCCGTACTCGCCCTCGACCACCGTCGGCACCACGCCGAACAGCCGCGAGGGGAACTCCCGCACCAGGCGCTGCTCGTCCCGCGTGGCGATGAACCCGGCGGCGCCGCCCCCGAAGCTCATGCGGATGCCCAGCGGCTGGATGTCGCCGCAGACGATGTCCGCGCCGTAGGACGCCGGGGAGGCCACCACGCCCAGCGAGATCGGGTTGCAGCCGACCACGAACAACGCGCCGACCGCGTGCGCCCGCTCGGAGAGCAGCGGCAGCGCGGGATCCAGCACCCCGTGGTAGTTCGGGGCCTCGATGTAGACGGCGGCGACGTCGGCGCCGACCACCAGGTCGGCGGCCTGCCAGCCGTCGTGGGTGCCGTCCAGGACCTCGACGTCGTGGTCGGGGCGGACGAAGTCCTCGATCTTCGACAGCTTGTCCGGGTCGACCGGTCCGACGACCAGCAGCCGCCGGCGGCCGGTGGCGCGGCCGGCCATGCGCAGCGCGGTGCCCGCCGCCTGGAAGCCGTCGTAGGTCGGGACGTTGACGACGTCCAGCTCCAGCAGTTCGCCCATCAGCGACTGGTACTCCCACAGCGCCTGGAAGCGGCCGTGGTCCTCGTACGGCTCGCCGGCATAGGCGGTCAGGAACTCGCTGCGGTTGCCGACCTCCTCCACCACCGCCGGCACGTGGTGCCGGTAGCAGCCGGCGCCCAGGAAGCTGAGCTCGGCCGGCTTGTTGCGGGACAGCAGACGGTCCATGTGCCGGACCAGTTCGGCTTCCGAGCGCAGCGGCGCCGGCAGGTCCAGGGGCCGGTGCAGCCGGATCGCGTCGGGGATGTCGGCGTAGAACTCCTCGACACTCGACGCGCCGATCGCCGCCAGCATCCGGGCTCTGATCTCGGGGTCGCTGTTGGGGATGTACGGGTGGCCCACAGGTTGCCTCGCTCTTACCTCTTGACGGATGGCCGTCATACAGTGTGCTGTATACAGCATTCAGTATTGCGGCAAGGGAGGGCACGGTGTCAATGTCAATGCGGACAAGTCGGCGTTCGGTGCTGCGAGCGGGCGTCGGGGCCCTCGCGGTCGCGGTGACCGGCGGATGCGCGACCGGCGGCGGGAAGAAGACGCCCGCGCCGACGGTCAAGACCGGGGCACAGGCCCAGGTCGGCGGGAGCATCACGGTCTGGTCCTGGGACGTGGCGGCCAAGGCCCTCAAGCGCCTGGCACCGGCCTTCGAGCAGCAGCACCCGGGTGTGAAGGTGAACGTGGTCGACATCGGCTACGACAACGCCTACGACAAGATCACCGTCGGGCTGAAGTCGGGCGCCGGGCTCCCGGACGTCCTCCAGGTCGAAGGACCGAAGATGCAGAGCTACATCGGCACCTTCCCCAGCGGCTTCTACGACCTCAGCACCCTGGCCGGTCCGCTGAAGTCCCAGTTCAACGCCGCCGCCTGGGCCACCGGCACGGACACCGCCGGCAAGGTGTACGCGCTCCCGTGGGACATCGGGCCCTGCGGCGTCTTCTACCGGATCGACATCTTCCAGCAGGCGGGCGTCGACCCGTCGTCGATCCGGACGTGGGACGACTACGTCGCGGCCGGTGTCCAGATCAAGGCCAAGACCGGCAAGAAGCTGCTGGTGATGGACCCCACCGGGGACAGCACGTTCCCGATGATGCTCCAGCAGGAGGGCCAGGGCTACTTCGTCGACGGCAAGATCGCGGTGGACACCCCGGCGGCCCTCAAGGCGATGGGCGTCCTGAAGGAGCTCAGCGACAAGGGCCTGGTCGACTACGAGAAGGGCTGGGACGCGCTGGTCGCGGCCACCAAGGACGGCAAGGTCGCCACCACCCCGACCGCGGTCTGGTGGTCCGGCACCCTCACCGACGAGATGCCCGAGCTGAAGGGCAAGTTCGGCGCGATACCACTGCCGGCCTTCGCTTCCGGCGGCGTGCGTACCTCCAACAACGGCGGCTCGCTGCTGAACATCTCGGCGCAGAGCAAGAACTCGGCGACGGCCTGGGCCTTCATCCAGTTCTGTCTGGCGAACGCCGACAACCAGGTCTCGATGCTGAAGAACGAAGGCATCTTCCCCGCCTTCGAGCCGGCCCTCTCAGACCCCTACATCACCGGCCCCCAGGACTACTACGGCGGCCAGACCACCTTCAAGACCTTCGCCGATCTGGCCAAGGACATCGCCCCGGTGGAGTACACCGGCGACTACTCCAAGGCCGGCGACCTGGTCACCGACGCCACGAACTCGGTGCTGCAGGGCGGCAAGGACCCGAAGTCGGCACTGGACTCGGCCGCGCAGCAGATCGCCTCCGCGACCGGCCGGCAGATCGCGCAGTAGCGCCATGGCCACCGCCACAGCCGCACAACAGCGCCGCCGCTCGCCGACCGAGCCCGCAACCAAGTGGGGAGTTCCCCACTTCCGGATCGTCCACTGGGCCTTCGCCGGCCCGGCAGCAGCCCTGTTCGTCTTCTTCTTCGCCTATCCCCTCGGCGCCAGCCTCTATCAGAGCTTCACCAGCGACGACGGCGGCGTTCAGACGTGGGCCGGCCTGGCCCAGTACCGCCGCATGCTGCACGACCCGGTCTTCTGGAAGTCGCTGTGGAACACCGGCCTGCTCCTGGTCTTCCAGGTCCCGCTGATGATCGGGCTGGCGCTGGTCCTGGCCTGCGTGCTGAACCAGTCCTGGCTGCGCTTCAAGGGGACCTGGCGCATCGCCTTCTTCCTGCCCTCGGTCACGATGCTGGTCGCCTACGCCGTCGTCTTCCGGGTCCTGCTCAAGACCGACGGCGGCATGGTCAACCAGGCCCTCGGCTGGTTCGGGGTGAGCCCGGTGGACTGGCTGAACAACCCGGTGTGGGCGCGGGTGGCGCTGATCGGCACCATCACCTGGCGCTGGACCGGCTACAACGCGGTGATCCTGCTCGCCGGGCTGCAAGCCATCCCCAAGGAGCAGTACGAGGCCGCCGCGATCGACGGCGCGGGCGCCGTGACTACGTTCCGCAAGATCGTGATACCGCAGCTGCGGCCGGTGATCCTGTTCTGCTCCATCACCTCGACCATCGGCACGCTCCAGCTGTTCGACGAGAACTTCGTCCTGACCAAGGGCGGCCCGGACAACGCCACCATGACGCCGGTCCTCTACCTCTACAAGGTCGGCTTCGACCAGATGGACTTCAGCTACGCCTCCGCCATCGCCTGGGCCGTGGTGCTGATCATCGGTGTGTTGTCGGTGCTCCAGTTCAGGTTCTTCGGGCAGTCGGACCGCGCCGCGAGCACGGCCAGGTCGGAAAGGAGGCGGGGATGACGGTCGATCCGAAGCTCCTGCGCCGCTGGTTCATCCTGCTGCTGCTGACGGTCGGCGCGCTGGTCAGCATCCTGCCGTTCTACTGGATGGTGGTCGCCGCCACCCACAGCAACGACGAGCTCTTCCACTCCCCGCCGCCGTTCGTCCCCGGCGGGCACTTCATCAGCAACATCAAGGCCCTGGAGCACTCGATCGGCTTCAGCCGGGTGATGCTGAACAGCGTCGGCATCGCCGTCGTCTACACGCTGGCCAGCGGCCTGATCTCGGCGATGGCCGGCTACGGCCTGGCCAAGTACCGCTTCCGGGGCCGCGGGCTGCTCCTGGGCCTGGTGCTGACCACCATGATGGTGCCGTTCCAGGTGCTGCTGGTCCCGCTGTTCCAGATGATGTCGAACCTGGGCTGGGTCAACAGCTACCAGGCGGTGATCGTGCCGTTCCTGGCCAACTCGTTCGGCATCTTCCTGATGCGCCAGGCCTTCCTGGACTTCCCCGACGAGCTGATCGAGTCGGCGCGCATCGACGGCTCCGGCGACATCCGCACCTTCTACCGGATCGTGCTCCCTGTGGTGAAGCCACAACTCGGGGCCCTGGCGATCTTCACCTTCATGAGCCAGTGGAACGCCTTCCTGTGGCCGCTGCTGATGCTGGATTCCCAGGACAAATACACCGCACCGGTCGCCCTCTACACCTTGGTCGGCGGGACGCATGTGGACTATTCGGGCCTGATCCTCGGCAGTTTCCTGGCAACCCTCCCTCTGATGCTCATTTTCTTTATCTTCCAGAAGCAGTTCGTATCCGGCTTGTTGGGAGGAGCGGTCAAGGAATGATCACGCGTGTAGAAGGTCTTTTGTATGGAGCGGACTACAACCCGGAGCAGTGGCCGGAGTCCGTCTGGAAGCAGGACGCCAACCTGATGCGGGACGCCGGCGTCACGATGGTGACGCTCGGGGTGTTCTCCTGGGCCCGGCTGCAGCCCGCCGAGAACGAGTGGGACTTCGCCTGGCTGGACCGGCTGATGGACCTGTTCGACAGCCGGGGCATCGCGGTGGACCTGGCCACGGCCACCGCCTCGCCGCCGGCCTGGTTCGTGCGCCAGTACCCGGAGACGCTGCCGGTCACCGCCGACGGCGTGCGCCTGGAGTTCGGCTCGCGGCAGCACTACTGCCCCTCGTCCCCGGTCTACCGCGAGGCGGCGACCAAGCTGGCCCGCGCGATCGCCGAGCGGTACGGCGAGCACCCGGCGCTGGCCCTGTGGCACATCCACAACGAGTACGGCGACCACGTCACCGAGTGCTTCTGCGACGTGTCGGCCGCGGACTTCCGCCGCTGGCTGCGGGAGCGCTACGGCGACGACATCGCGCAGCTGAACTTCGCCTGGGGCGCGGAGTTCTGGTCCCAGCGGTACTCGGACTTCGCGCAGATCGAGCCGCCGCGCACGGCCCCGGGGCCGGTCAATCCGGGGCAGCTGCTGGACTGGCGCCGGTTCAGCTCCGACGCCCTGCTGGCCTGCTTCCTCGCCGAGCGCACGGTCCTGAAGGAGGTGACGCCGGAGATCCCGGTCACCACCAACTTCATGTCGATGATGAAGGACCTCGACTACTGGAAGTGGGCCGCGCACGAGGACGTGGTCTCCGACGACGCCTACCCCGACCCGGCGGACTCCTCCGCCCACGTCCAGGCGGCGATGAACTACGACCTGATGCGCTCGCTCGGCGGCGGCAAGCCCTGGCTCCTGATGGAGCAGGCGCCCTCGGCGGTGAGCTGGCGCGCGGTGAACGTGCCGAAGACCCCGGACCAGCGGCGGCTGTGGTCGTTGCAGACCGTGGCGCGCGGCGCGGACGGCGTCATGCACTTCCAGTGGCGGGCCTCGCGCGCCGGCGCGGAGAAGTTCCACAGCGCCCTGCTCCCGCACGGCGGCACGCAGTCGCGGGGATGGCGCGAGACGGTCAAGTTCGGCGAGGAGCTGGCGAAGCTGACGGAGGTCGCCGGGAGCCGGATCGAGAGCACGGTCGCGATCGTCCTGGACTGGAACTCGTGGTGGGCGCTGGAGGCCGAGGACCACCCCTCGGCGCGGGTACGGCTCAAGGAGCAGATCCTGAGCTGGTACTCGCTGCTGCACCGGTGGAACCACGTCGTCGACTTCGTGCCGCCGGACGCGGATCTGAGCCCTTACAAGGTGGTGCTGGCGCCGAACCTGTATTCGGTGAGCACCGAGAACGCTTCCCGGCTGTCCGACTACGTGTACGGCGGAGGGTATCTCGTCGTCGGCTACTTCAGCGGGATCGTCGACGAGCTCGACCACATCCACCAGGGTGTCGACGGAACCGGCGGCGGATACCCCGGGCCGCTGAAGGACGTGCTCGGGGTGGCCGTGGACGAGTGGTGGCCGATCCCGGACGGGCGCTCGGTCGAGGTCTCCTTCGTCGCCGACGAGGAATCCTCGCAGGCGAAGAAGAAACACAAGCACAGCTACAGCATCGGGTACCACCGCACGCCCTCGGCGGTGCGCTGGAGCGAGTGGATCGGCGCGACCACGGCCCGGGCCGTCGCGCACTACACCGAGGGCGCGCTGAAGGGCCGCCCGGCGGTCACCTGCAACGACTTCGGCGAGGGCCGGGCGTGGTACGTCAGCTGCGATCTGGGCGGGGACATCGAGAAGGTCCTCGCCGAGGCCGTGCGCCCGGCCGTGGTGTGGCCGTCCCTGGCCTCGTCGCTGGCGTTCAGCGGGGTCGAGGTGGTCTGCCGCAGCTCGGAGTCGCACCACTACTACTTCCTTCTCAACCACGGCGACAAGCAGGTCGACCTGGGCTCCGCCGTGCCGTTCGGCGCGGTGAACCTGCTGACCGGCAGTCGTCCCGCCCATCTGGCCGCACAGGGTGTCGCGGTCCTGAAGGTAGGAAGGTGATCATGTCCCGTTCGCTGCGGGCCCTGGCCGGGCTGGTGCTCGGCGTGGGTCTCGTACTTCCCGTGACCGCGGCCTCGGCCGGGCCGCCGCAGAAACCCGATTCCCCTGGGTCCTTCGCCAACGTGCTGGACCTCCAGGGCGTGCCGAGCGTGGCGCTGCCCGGGGATCCGGCGACCGACGTCAACCCGATCGGCGTGTTCGCCGACCGCGGCGCGTGGCACGCCTACGCCCTGCCGAAGGCCGGGGACACGTCCTCGTACGGGGCCTTCACCGGTCCGCTGTACATCGCCCAGGAGTACCCGTGGTGGCTGAGCAAGGGGATCAGCCACCTGACGCTCTCGGAGAACGGCCGCGCCATCGACCTGGCCTCGGCGACGGACCCGGTGTTCACCTCGCTGCCGGGGATGTTGCAGCAGAGCTTCGACGTGGACGGCCTGCACGTGGTGATGCAGCTGCGCTACGCGAGCGACCGGACCGCGCTGGTGCAGGCGTTCGTGGAGAACACCAGCGGCCACGCCCGGAAGGTCGGCGCGGGCTGGACCGGCTCGCTGCTGCGCCCGGACACCGAGCCGATGAAGAGCGCGCCCTCGCTGCACGCGACGTCCACCGGCGTCTCGGTGGGCTTCGCGAAGGTGCGGCAGACCTGGGACTACCTGACCGACGGGACTGAGAAGTTCCAGGTGACGCACGCCGAGCCGGTGACCACCTCGGTGGCCGGCGACGCGTACACCACGGCGCTGGACGCCCCGCTGAAGCTGGGCCCGCACGGCCGGCAGACGCTGACCTGGACCGAGTCCTACACCTTCACCGGCGCCGACTACGCCGCCGAGCAGCCGGTGATCGCCAGGACGCTGCGCTCCCCCGGCGCGGTCGTGGCGGCCGACGAGCAGCGCTGGCGCGGCTACGTGGCCTCCGCGGTCCGCGGCGTCCCGGCCGCGCGCCAGGCGCTGGCGGTGAAGTCGGTGGAGACGCTGACGACGAACTGGCGCAGCGCCGCCGGGGCGTTGCAGCACGACGGAGTCACCCCGTCGATCTCCAACAAGTGGTTCAGCGGATTCTGGGCCTGGGACACCTGGAAACAGGCGGTCGGCACGGCGGTCTTCGACCCGGCCCTGGCCGAGTCGCAGATCCGGTCGATGTTCGACTACCAGGTCACCAGCGCCTCGGCGGACCGTCCCCAGGACGCCGGCATGATCCCGGACTGCATCTTCTACAACGACCCGGCCCAAGGCGGCGGCAACTGGAACGAGCGCAACTCCAAGCCGCCGCTGGCCGCGTGGGCGGTGTGGTCGGTGTACGAGGAGAGCGGGGACGTCAGCTTCCTGAAGGAGATGTATCCGAAGCTGGTGGCGTACCACGACTGGTGGTACCGCGACCGCGACCACAACAACGACGGCCTCGCGGAGTACGGCGCGACGGTCGACCCGCAGAACGTGACCGGGGAGGACAAACGCCAAGCCGCGGCCTGGGAGAGCGGCATGGACAACGCGCCGCGCTTCGACGCCGCCCTTGGCGCCGGTGTGGTGGACAACACCGACGCGGCCGGGAAGGTGGTCGGCTACTCGCTGACGCAGGAGTCGGTGGACCTGAACTCCTACCTGGCCGCCGAGGACGGCATCCTCGCGCAGATGGCCGCACGTCTGGGACACCCCGCAGACGCCGCGCGCTATCAGGCTTCGGAGAAGCAGGTCGGGGCGGCCGTGCGGCAGAAGATGTACGACCCGGCCACCGGCTGGTTCTACGACGCCTCCCTCACCACCGGCCAGCCCCTGACCGCGCGCGGCCGGGGCATCGAGGGCGCGATCCCGCTGTGGGCGGGCATCGCGACCCCGGCGCAGGCGGCGGCGGTACGGGCGAAGCTGGTGTCGCCGACCGAGTTCGACACGCGGCTGCCGTTCCCGACGGTCGGGGCGAGCTCGCCGTACTACGACCCGACGGGCTACTGGCGCGGCGCGGTGTGGCTGGACCAGGCGTACTTCGCCCTGGAGGGCCTGAAGCGCTACGGCTACACGGCCGACGCGACGGCGCTGGCGGCGAAGCTGCGTGGCAACGCCGAGGGCATGATGGGCGACGGGCCGCTGATGGAGAACTACAACCCGGCGGACGGCTCGGCGATGAACTCGCGCGGGTTCAGCTGGTCGGCGGCGATGCTGCTGGAGTTGGACCACCAGAGCTAGACGGTCCGGTCGTCGAGCCGCGGATTCCCACCTCGGGAGTCCGCGGCTCGGCGTTTTCACTGTGGCGGACGTGGCGCTTCCGGCGACGGCGGCGCGCCGGAATACTCCCCACCCCCGTCCGGTTATACCCTGCGGGGTATCCGACCGAGACCCCGTCGAGCAGCGAGGAGGCACGGCTGTGGCCGTCGTGGAACTGACCAAGGACACCTTCACCGAGACGATCGAGGGCGAAGGCATCAAGCTCGTGGACTTCTGGGCCGAGTGGTGCGGGCCGTGTCGGTCGTTCGCGCCGGTGTACAAGAAGGCCGCCGACAAGCACGAGGACATCGTCTTCGCCAAGGTCGACACCGAGGCCGAGCAGGAGCTGGCGATGGCGTTCGACATCCGCTCGATCCCGACGCTGATGATCGTGCGCGACGGCGTCACCCTCTACCAGCACCCCGGCGCGCTGCCGGAGTCGGCGCTGGAGGACCTGATCGCCCAGGCCCGCGCCCTGGACATGGACGAGGTGCGCAAGGCCCTGGCCGAGCGGGCCGCCGAGGGTGCGGACGCCGGCGCTGCCGCCGAGAGCGCCGACGCCGAGAGCGCCGCCGTCTGATGACCGCCGCCGAGGACCGCGACACGTGGGAGCGGTACTACGACCAGTCCCAGTCCGTGTGGGGCTGGGCTCCGAACCGCTTCGTGGCCGAGGTCCTCGGCCCGCTGCCCGCCGGCCGGGCGCTGGACCTGGCCGCCGGGGAGGGACGCAACGCGCTGTGGCTCGCGGGCCTGGGCTGGCACGCCACCGCCGTCGACTTCGCCGAGAACGCCCTGGCGCGCGGCCGGGCCCAGGCCGCCGAGCACGGCCTGGACGTCGAGTGGGTCCTCGCCGACGTGCTGGACCACCGGCCCCCGGACGGCGCCTACGACGCCGTCGTGATCGCCTACCTGCACCTCGACGCCGAACCCTTGGCCGCCGTCCTCCGCGACGCCGCGAAGGCGCTGGCGCCCGGCGGCACGCTGGTCGTCGTCGGCCACGACGTCACCAACATCGCCGACGGCGTGGGCGGCCCGCAGGACCCTGCGATCCTTTACACGCCCGAGCGCGTCACCGGCGCCCTGGAGCACTTCAGCGATCTGAAGATCGCCCGCGCCGAGCGCGTCCACCGGCAGACCGACCGCGCCCCGCAGCCGGCCATCGACACCCTCGTGGTGGCCCAGGCGGCGGATGGTTCCCCATAACAGGCGCCCCTGGCTTTTGTGTGGGTCGGGGTGGGGGTGTTGGTGCGGTTGGGTGGTGGGTTTTAGAGGCTTTTTATACGGCTTCGCGCAGGGTTTGCGGGATCCGTTGGTGGCGCGGGTCGGGGGTGGTGCTGGTTTCGCGGGGCGGCGGTGGTGTGGGTAGGTGGTGGGGTCTACTGCGACAGTCAAGGGCAACTGCGAAGGTCAAGGGCAAGGTCAAGGGCTTGAAGGGCGCCTCCGGCGGCGCCTGCGCGGCGAGCGGCCTCGCTCCGGGGAGTGGGGGCCGCGTAGTCGGCTGCCGGTTGTTGCTTGTGGTCGCCTCTGTCCCGGATTCCCCGTCGCATCGTCGCCTTACGGAAGCAGACCGGTCCGGTGGTATCAAGTCGGATCGCCCAGCTGGTGGCCGGGTATCAGCGACTTGACACCACCGGCCCGGCCTGCTTGGCTACGCCCGCCGACGCGACGGGGAATCCGGGACAAACCCACCTGTGGGAACAGTTCCCACACCACACGCACACACCGCCCGGCCGCCGCTGTGCCTCACCGAGTGGACCCCGTCCACACCACAGACCGGGGTTGTCCCGGATTCCCCGTCGCTTCGGCGGTGCTTGCACAACCATCCCGGCCTGGGCGGTGTCCAGCCGAACGAAA
>NZ_JBGCCP010000054.1:0-51648 GCF_041262705.1 Catenulispora sp. MAP12-49
ACGAACACGACGCCAAGCCCTACCGCTGGACCTACGACGGCAGCCCACTCAAAGCCGCATGACCCCCGAAGGATCAATGCGGCGCTGCACTAGCCTCCGCGCATGGATCTCCAAACGATCGCGGCGACAGGATGGGGCTACACAGAACGCGCTTATATAGGCGGCTGGGAATTGCGTGCCGCCGGCGGCCACACCTCGCGCGCCAACTCAGCGATCCCTATAGGGGATTCCGGAATGCCGCTCGACCGAACTCTGGAAGCGGTCCGGGAATGGTACGTAGAGCGCGGACTGCCCGCACGGGTACAGACCGTCGACGGCAGTCCTCTGGACCAAGCGCTTGTCGAACTGGGCCATCTGGAAACCGAGCGTCCCGCTTTGCGTCAATCCGCTCCGTTGGCACCCGCGTTGGAAGCCCTTAGGAGTTCTTCGGACCCCCACCATGCAGCGAAAGTCACTACAGAACTCCCCGAGGACTACTTCCACGCCTATCGCCGCGGCCACGGCATCCCCGAGTTCCGGTCCATCCTCACCTCAGGCGACGCCCTCATCGCCTTTGCCGTGGTGCGCGCCGACAACGGCGATGCCCTCTCTGTCGGCCGCGTCGCCATTGACGCCGGAAGCGGCTATGCGGGGATCGCCGCGGTCGCCACCGCGGAAGCCGCACGGCGCCGCGGACTGGCGCGGATCGTATTGCGGGACCTGGTGGCGTTCGCCGGCGAGCACGGCGCCGAGAACACCTACCTGGAAGTCGAGGAAGAGAACGCTCCCGCGCTTGCGCTCTATACGTCCCTCGGCTACGCGACAGCGCACCGCTATCACTCACGTCGCCTCTCCAGTCAAGATGTTGCAGGGTGATAGGGACCCGGCGGAATCTGTGACAAGGCCCACCTAGCCAGGGTGCGGACGGAGCGCCATAGTTACCAATGAGTAGCTCCCGCCCTCACTCCCAGGGCCGACTGCCGTACTGCCCTCACAGACGGCAAGCACCGGCCCGCGACGCCGCCGACCCTTGGAGGCCGACGATGCAGCACGAGACGCAAGAGATCCTCGCCGCGATCCAAGCCGGGGACACCCCGGCCGCGGACTTCGCGCACCTGAAGCTTCCCGACTCCTACCGCGCGGTCACCGTCCACGCCGACGAGGCCGAAATGTTCAAGGGCCTGGAGAGCCGGGACAAGGACCCGCGGCGCTCGCTCCACGTGGAGGACGTGGCGACGCCGGAGCTGGGCCCGGGCGAGGCCATCGTCGCGGTGATGGCCAGCGCCATCAACTACAACTCGGTGTGGACCTCGATCTTCGAGCCGGTCAGCACCTTCAGTTTCCTCAAGCGCTACGGCAAGGTGTCCGAACTCACCCGCCGCCACGACCTGCCCTACCACGTGATCGGCTCGGACCTGGCCGGCGTGGTGCTGCGCACGGGCCCGGGCGTCAACAAGTGGAAGCCGGGCGACGAGGTCGTCGCGCACTGCCTGAGCGTCGAGCTGGAGGACGCCGAGGGCCACGACGACACCATGCTCGACCCGCAGCAGCGGATCTGGGGCTTCGAGACCAACTTCGGCGGCCTGGCGCACCTGGCGCTGGTGAAGACCAACCAGCTGATGCCCAAGCCCGCGCACCTGACCTGGGAGGAGGCCGCCTCCCCGGGCCTGGTCAACTCCACCGCCTACCGCCAGCTGGTCTCCAAGAACGGCGCGGCGATGAAGCAGGGCGACGTGGTGCTGATCTGGGGCGCCTCCGGGGGCCTGGGCAGCTACGCCACGCAGATGGCGCTGAACGGCGGCGCGATCCCGGTGTGCGTGGTCTCCTCGCCGGACAAGGCCGACATCTGCCGGGCGATGGGCGCCGAGCTCATCATCGACCGCAAGGCCGAGGGCTACCGGTTCTGGAAGAACGACGAGGAGCAGGACCCCAAGGAGTGGCAGCGCTTCGGCGCCCGCATCAGGGAACTGACCGGCGGCGAGGACCCGGACATCGTCTTCGAGCACCCGGGCCGGGAGACCTTCGGCGCCAGCGTCTATGTCGCCAAGCGCGGCGGCAAGATCGTCACCTGCGCGTCCACCTCGGGCTTCCAGCACAGCTACGACAACCGCTACCTGTGGATGAACCTCAAGAGCATCATCGGCTCGCACTTCGCGAACTACCGCGAGGCCTGGGAGGCCAACCGCCTCATCGACAAGGGGATGATCCACCCCACGCTGTCCAAGTCCTACGCGCTGGAGGACACCGGACAGGCGGCGTACGACGTCCACCAGAACCTGCACCAGGGCAAGGTCGGCGTGCTGTGCCTGGCCCCCGAGGAAGGGCTCGGAGTGCGCGACGAGGCCAAGCGGGCGCGGCTGCTCCCCGCGATCAACCGGTTCCGCAACGTCTGAACCGGATCGGCGTGAGCGGACGGCCGGGCGGAGGCGGTATGTGCCTTCGCTCGGCTTTTCGAATTCCGGTGCCACGGAAAGTAGCGGCGGGACAGCACAGCGCGACCAAACCGCCGGGGCCTGCGAGGCTTCCACAAGGCTCTGATTCCCCCGCCGCCCGGCGAGGTCGCCGGGCCTGCGGTTTCGGGCTGGTAGTATCCAAAACCTCTACTCATTCCCCGGCCCGACTAGGTGTCATCCGGCCGGAAATCTGACACGATTCACTGTCATGGGACCAGGGCGCCTCGACGAACGCAGCACCGATCGCTACGGCGATCGTGCCGGCGATCGCGGATCCCACGCGCGACGCGGCGCCAACACCGCGCAACCCGGCGGATACCCGCCGCGATCCCGCGCGCCCTACGGAGAGTCCTGGGACGACGAGCCCGGCGGCTACGACAAGCACGACGTCGAGGCCACGTTCTCCGAGATGGAGAAGGAGCTCGACAAGCTCCGTACGGCCCGCGACGAGGCCCTGACCGACACCGAGGACCTGCGCTACCAGATCGAGGTCCTGCGCTCCAAGCTGCACGAGCAGCGCCGCCTGGCCGCCCAGCCGCGCTTCGACAACATCTCCGGGCAGGTGGAGCAGATGCTCCGCAACGCCCAGATCCAGGCCGACCAGGTCCGCGCCGCCGCCGAGCGCGAGCTGCGCGAGTCGCGCGCCAAGACCGCGCGCCTGCTGGAGGAGGCCGCGCACCGCTCCGCGGAGCTGGAAGCCGAGTGGCACACCGAGGTCGGCAACCGGCGGCAGTCGCTGGACCGGGAGCTGACCGAGAAGCGCCAGCAGGCCGAGGCTCAGGTCAACGAGATGGCCGCGTGGGCCGAGAAGGTCCGCTCGGACACCGAGGCGCACCGCGGCCGGATCATCGAGGCGGCCCGGGGCGAGGTCGAGGCCGGCCGCGACCGGATAGCGATGGAGACCGCGCAGGCCATCGAGCACGTCCGCATGGAGACCGAGAACATGCGGACCTCGGCGCGCGCCGAGGCCGAGAAGACCCGCGAGGCCGGCAACGCCGAGGCCGAGCGGATGCTGACCGCGGCCGGCGGCCAGGCCGTCGCGGCCCAGGAGCACGCGGCCCAGATCCGGGCCACCGCCAAGTCCGAGGCCGACGCCGCGGTGAACTCCGCGCGCGCCGAGGCCTCCCGGGTGCTGATGGAGTCCGGGTCGCAGGCCGAGCGGACCCGCGCGGAGGCCAACGCCGACGCGATGCGGATGCGCGGGGACGCCGAAGCCGCGGCGCACCAGCTGCGCATCGAGACCGAGGGCGCCGCCCAGCAGGCGCGCCAGGAGGCGGCGAACGACGCCGCGCGGATGCGCGCCGAGGCCCGCGCCGAGGCCGACCAGGTCACCGGCAACGCCGCGCGGATCCTGGCCGAGGCCGAGGAGCAGGCGGCCTCCCGGCTGGACCACGTCGCCAGGACCGTCGAGGAGCTCATCGCCCAGGGCCACTCCGACGCCGACGCCACGCGGGTGGCGGCCGAGGAGGACGTGGCCCCGCTGCGCGGCCAGATCGAGGCGCTGCATGCGCAGGCCAGCGAGCTGCACGCGTCGGCGCAGCAGGCGCACGACGACGCGCACGCGTCCGCCGAGCAGCTGCGGGTGGACACCGAGGCCGGTGTCGAGGCCATGCAGAAGGCCACCCGCGAGGAGCTCCAGCGGCTGCGCGAGAAGTCCCAGGCGCGGATCGACGAGCTGCAGGCCCGTACCGAGGCCGAGGCCGCCAAGGCGCGCGCGGAGGCGGACCACTACTCGCAGAACACCCGCGGCGAGGCGGACACCTACGCGACCAAGACCCGGACCGAGTCCGACGTCTACGCCGACAAGACCCGCAACGCGGTCCAGTCCGAGACCGAGAAGCTGCGCGCCGACACCGAGCAGTACGCGCGCACCACACGGCAGGACGCTGATACCTACGCCGGGCAGATCCGGGCCACGACCGACGCCGAGGCCGGCAAGACCCGCGCGGACGCCGACGGCTACGCCCAGCAGATGCAGCAGGCCGCCGACCAGTACTCGGCGCAGACCCGGGGCGAGGCGGACTCCTACTCGGAGAGCACCCGGTCCGACGCCGACGCCTACGCGGCGAAGACGATCGCGGACTCCGAGCTCGCCTCCGAGAAGCTGCAGATCGACACCGACAACTACTCGACCGGGGTGCGGGCCGAGGCGGACGCCTACGCCGCCAAGACGAAGTCGGACGCCGAGCACGTCGCCGAACAGCTGCGGATCGACACCGAGAACTGGTCCGGCGGCGTGCGTGCCGAGGCCGACGCCTACGCGGCCAAGACCAAGGCCGACTCCGAGCACGTCGCCGGACAGCTGCGCGCCGAGACCGAGAACTGGGCCGACGGCGTCCGGGGCGAGGCCGACGCCTACGCGGCCAAGACCAAGAGCGACGCCGAGCAGATCGCCGAGCAGCTGCGGGCCGAGACCGAGGGCTGGGCCGGCGGCGTGCGGGCCGACGCGGAGAACTACTCCGCCGGTCTGCGGACCGAGGCGGACGGCTACGCGGCGCAGACCAAGGCCGAGGCCGAGCAGCTCGCCGAACAGCTGCGGATCGACACCGAGAACTGGTCCGGCGGCGTGCGCGCCGAGGCCGACGCCTACGCGGCCAAGACCAAGGCCGACTCCGAGCACGTCGCCGAACAGCTGCGGACCGAGACCCACAACTACGTCACCGGCCTGCGGGCCGAGGCCGACGGCTACGCGGCGCAGACCAAGGCCGACGCCGAGCGCGCCTCCGACGAGACGCGGGCCGAGGCGGAGAAGTACTCGCACACCACGCGCGCCGCGGCCGACGTGTACTCGGCGAAGACGAAAGCGGACTCCGAGCGCGCAGGCGAGATCGTGCGCGGCACCGCGGACGACTACGCGGCCGCGCTGCGCGCCGAGACCGAGGCGTACGCCGCCACCACCAAGGCCGACTCCGACCGCGCCGCGGAGGTCACGCGCGCCGAGGCCGACTCCTATGCCGCGCAGACCCGGCAGGCGGCCGAGGCCACGGCCACCGAGGCGCTGGAGGCCGCGCAGGCCGAGGCGCGCAAGATCGGCGAGGAGGGCACGCGCTACGCGGCCGCCGTACGCGCCGAGGTCGCCGGGATAGTGGAAGAAGCCCAGGCCGCCGCCGACCGCCAGGTCGGCGACGCCGAGCGGATCCGCGGCGAGGCCGAGGCGGCCGCCGCGGTGCTCGGGGTGGAGGCCGCCGAGGAGGCGGTCCAGGTCCGTGCCGAGGCCCGCCGCGACGCCGCCGCGATGCGCGCCGAGGCCGAGGCCTCGCTGGCCGAGGCCCGCACCAAGTCCGACACCATGGTCAAGGCCGCGAAGTCGGAGTCCGAGCGCATCCATCACGAGTCGGCGGCCAGCGCCGAGGCGGCGCGGGTGGACGCCGACAAGATCCGGGGCGACGCCCGCGAGGAGGCCGGCCGCAAGCTGGAGTCCGCCGGCCGGGACGCCGACAAGCTGGTCGCGATGGCCCGCTCCGAGGCGGTCAAGGTGCGCGCCGACAGCGAGAACGAGGTCGACCGGCTGCTCACGGCCGCCCGCGAGGAGGCCGCCCGCGTCACCACCACCGCGGAGAACGACGCCGAGCGCGTCACCACCGGGGCCAAGGCGGACGTCGAGCGCATAAGGCGGACCGCGGACGGCGTGCTGGAAGCCGCCGACAAGAAGGCGCTGGAGACCCGGGAGCAGGCCAACTCCGAGGCCGAGACCGCGCTGGCCACGGCCCGCAAGCAGGCCGCTGAGACGGTCGCGGAGGCCCGCGAGCTGGCCGAGCAGCTGGTGTCGAAGGCGAAGGACGAGTCCGAGCAGCTGCGCGCCGAGGCCCAGCGCGAGGTCGAGGAGATCGAGGTCCGCAAGCAGGAGATCAAGGCCGAGATGTCGCGGGTGCACGGTGTGCTGGACGCGCTGGCGACATCGGTCTCCGTCCCCGTCGGGCCGCCGTCGGAGGACTGAGATTCATCGTGTGCGTTCCGACGCCGCCGCTTCGCCTTGACACCCCGCAGGTCCGTGCCCACAGTCCATAATCGGCTTGCGGAGCGCCAGCGACTCGATGACGGGCGGTGGTGGGAGACGGGTGGGCCCGTGATCAGAAACACTCGTCAGAGGCGGGGATTCCGGAACCGTATGTTCGATTAAGCGCCACCCGGTCGAAGCCGGACGCGATTCATGCCAGGATTCCCCTTACACCACCTCTCCTCGGTACACCTTCACCGCCACTTGTAGATTGTTCACTCACCCCCGGCCCGACGCGGGCCAGTGAATCGCGACAGGGATCTCATGAGCGACATGCATTCGCCGCACGGCTTCGAGCAAGTGCGCCGCGGGTACGACCCGGTCCAGGTCAACGACCGAATCACCAAGCTGATCGCCGAGCGGGACGCGGCGCATTCGCGGTCTTCCTCCATGGAGAAGCGCATCGAGGAACTCCACCTGGAGAACCAGACGGTGCAGGCGCAGCTGGCCGACAGCGAGCCCAGCTACGCCGGTCTCGGCGCGCGCGTGGAGAAGATCCTGCGCCTGGCCGAGGAGGAGGCCAAGGACCTGCGCGAGGAGGCCCGCCGCGCCGCCGACGCGCACCGCGAGCTGGCCGACCAGGCCGCGATGAAGGTCCGCACCGACGCCGAGCAGTACGCCAAGGACCGCAAGGCCAAGGCGGACGAGGAGGCCGTGCGGATCGTCGACAAGGCCAAGGACGACGCCAACCAGGTCCGCGCCACCGCCGCCAAGGACGCGGCGACCAAGCGCGAAGAGGCCGAGGCGCTGTTCGAGGAGACCCGCGCCAAGGCCGCGGCGGCCGCCACCGACTTCGAGACCAAGCTGGCCAAGCGCCGCGAGCAGTCCGAGCGGGACCTGGCCGCGCGCCAGGCCAAGGCCGAGAAGCGGCTGGCCGAGATCGAGAACCGGGCCGAGCAGCTGCGCCTGGAGGCCGAGAAGATGCGCACCGACGCCGAGCGCCGCGCGCGCTCGACGATCGAGACCGCGCAGCGCCAGGCCGACGACATCATCGCCGACGCGCGCAGCAAGACCGACCGCATCCGCAGCGAGGCCGAGCGCGAGCTGGCGGCGCTGACCCACCGCCGCGACAGCATCAACGCGCAGCTGCACAACGTGCGCGAGATGCTGGCCACGCTGACCGGCGGCGCGGTGAACGTCAACGCCCTGGCGGCGCTGAACGAGGCCGAGGACGAGCTGGAGCAGGCCGACGAGGCCTCGATCCCGGCGCAGCGCTGAGGCGCCGGCCCCGCCGGTGACCGGCGGGGCCGCTTCGTCTGGAATCCTCTGGCGGCTGACCGCGTGTCGCGAGCGTGCCCCCGGACCCTCTGGGTGGGTCCGGGGGCACTTTGCGTCACCGTCGGCGGCCTACTTCCCGGGCGGGGTCGGCGTCCAGTTGTTGAAGCTGCCGGTCTTCACGCCCTGAGCGTTGTACTCGTCGAAGGATGCGCGGAAGCCCTGGCCGTCCTTCGGGATCGAGGCGAAGTAGAACGCCTCGCCGGCGAAGCCCGGCGCGGGCACGGTCTTGGTGGTGACCGGGGCGAGGCCGTCCACGTGCGTGACGACCGTCGCCACGTCGGCCGGGACCATGCCCATCTGCAGGGTGCCCTTTCCGCCGACGTAGTAGTACTGCAACGTGTACTGCATGGCCCACTGGTACTGCCCGGGGTCCTGCACCGGCAGGCAGTAGGGCAAGAAGACCTGGTTCCCGTCGATGAAGGTGCCGTGGCCGTTCACCGTGAGGGTCAGCCCCAGACACTGGTCCTTCGCGGTCAGGGCATTGTTACCCGGCGTGGCCAGCGCGGACATCGACCAGGGCACGCCCTCCACGGTTCCGGAGTCGATGACGATCGGCTTGCCGGGCAGGCTCTCACCGGCAGCGGGCTTCGACTGCGGCGGGCTCGCGAGCGCCTGGCCCTCGGTCTGTGTCCGACCCTCGGTCTGTGCCTGGCCCTCGGTCTGTGCCTGGCCCTCGGTCTGTGCCAGGGCGTCGGAGTGCGCCGGGGCATCGGAGTGCGGCGGCGCCGCGATGCGGGTCGGCGTGGCGGCCGGATCGTGCATCGTGCCCGCCGCGTGCGTGGCCGTCCCGGGCCCGGCGGCGATGGCCGAGGCGCCCAGCGGCACGGCGGCGACGATCGCCAGCGCCCCGCCGGCCACCGCCGTCCGCCGCCCCACGACGCGGCGGCGCCCGGCGGCGACGATCGCGTCGGTCGGCGCGGACGCCAGCCCCCGGTCGGCGACCGCTGGCGACAGCAGCTCGCGCAGCGCCGAGCCGTCGAACTCTTCGTTGTCGTTCATGGATGTCCTTCCTGTGTAATCGGTGGATCAGCGCGCCGCCAGCACCGAGGCGTGCGTGCGCAACTTGGCCAGCGCCTTGGAGGCCTGGCTCTTCACGGTGCCGACAGAACAGCCGAGGATCTGCGCGGTCTGCGCCTCGCTGTAGTCCTCCCAGTACCGCAGCACCACGACTTCCCGCTGCCGTTTGGGAAGCGAACCCAGCGCCGCCATCAATCCGGCCCGCTGGTCCACGCGCGACGTCGGATCCCCGCCGCCCCGCTCCGGCGGCGCGGCGGTGAGATCCTCCACAACCCGCCGCTTACGGAAGCGGTTCTTGTTCTGGTTGATCAGGATCCGCATGGTGTAGGCGTCCATGTTGTCCGCCCCGCGCACCCGCGCCCACGAAGCGAACACCCGCACCAGGACCGTCTGCGCCAGATCCTCGGCATGGCCCGCATCCCCGGTGAGCAGCACCGCGGCCTGAACCAGCCAGGTCCACCGGCCGGCGGCGTACTCCCGGAACTCCGCCTCGTCCTCGACTCTCATCGGCACCTCCTTCCGACCTTGCAGACCCGGGGTGCGGGCGCCGAAGTTGCCCCGCTGCCGAAACTCCCGCCGAACCCCCTGCCGAAACCCCCGCCGAACAGCGGCTGAATTCCCGCCGCGGCGCCACGGTCACGCACCGTTCCGGCGCTGCGCCACCGCCCCCGCGGCGTGCGCCTCAACTAAACTCGCCCCATGACCGCCGCCGATCAGGTTCCTGCCGAGTCCGAGAGCAGTGCGCCTGGACGGTCCTCGGCCCTCAAGCCGGCGCTGACGCGGACCCCGCCGTTCGCGATCGGCCTGGTCGGCGGGTTCGGGGTGCTGGCCGCCTACTACCTGGGCAAGACGCTCACCAACGTCGTCGACATCATCGTCATGATCACGATGGCCCTGGTGCTGGCCGCCGGGCTCAACCCGTTCGTGGAGATGCTCACCGCGCGCGGGTTCCACCGGCGGTGGGCGGTGACGATAGTCGCGCTCGCCGCGCTGGCGCTGTTCGCCGGGTTCATCATCGTCATCGCCAAGCCGCTGACCGACCAGACGTCGTCACTGGTGCACAACGGGGTTCCCGACGGGCTGAAGAAGCTCCAGGAGAACTCCACGGTTCAAAGGCTCGACAAGAAGTACCACCTGATCACCAAGCTGCAGAACTGGTTCACCACCGCCGACACCACCAAGACCCTGGCCGGCGGCGCGTTCGGGTTCGGCAAGGCAGTGCTCACCAGCGTCTTCAAGGCCTTCACCATCCTGATGCTGACGCTGTACTTCCTCGGCTCGCTGCCCTCGATGACCTCCGGCGGCCTCAAGCTGGTGCCGCGCTCCCGCCGCGAGCGCGCCGCGGACCTCACCGACCGGGTGCTGAACCGGGTCGGCGGGTACGTGTCGGGGGCGCTGGTGGTCTCCACCTGCGCGACGCTGGCCAGCTGGCTGGCCATGGCGATCATGGGCGTCCGGTTCGCGCTGCCGCTGGCGCTGCTGGTGGGCCTGACCGACCTGATCCCCATCATCGGGGCCACTTTCGGCGCGTTCATCGCCTGTGCGGTGATCCTGCTGCTGGACTCGCCGGTCAAGGCGCTCGCGGCGCTGATCTTCTTCATCCTGTACCAGCAGCTCGAGAACTACCTGATCTACCCGCGCGTGATGTCGCGCACCGTCGACCTGCCGCCGGCGGTCGCGGTGATAGCGGCGCTGGCCGGCTACACCATCCTGGGCGTCTCCGGCGCGCTGCTGTTCATCCCGCTGACCGCCGGGCTGCTGGTGATCGTGCGGCAGATCGTGCTGCCGGCGCAGGACCGCGACCCGGACTCGCAGCCGCCTACGCCGGGGTCGGCGTGGGCGTCGGAGTCGGAGTCGACGTCGGCGTCAGAACCGGATCGGGAGTCGGAGTCGGAAGTCGGTACTCCCGTCCAGCCTGATCCCGTCTGAGGTGCCTGCTCTCGACCAGGTACCGGCGCAGCGCGACGTAGTCGTCGAAGACTGACATCAGCGCCGCGTTGACCTCCTGCTCGGTGTACGCGCGCCCCGGCTCGAAGGCCCGGGCCGCGATGTGCTTGAGCAGGCGGTCGCGCAGGTCCTGGCTGCGGCCGCGCAACGACGGCATCTGCACGACCCGGCCGTGGCTGTAACACTGGATGATCTGCGGGTCGGTGCTTCCCGAACCCCGGTCGGCTGCCTGGCGTGGTTTGTCCATGGCTTCGATACTCGCCGCGGGGCGAGTCGGCGCCAACCGGATATCCGCTACTCGGCGAACGTCTCGAACTCGCCGTCCCAGGTCGTGGCCAGCGGATACGCCGCCGGGTTCACGCGCTTGACGATCTCGTTGTGCGCCCGCTGGACGTACTTCTCCCCCACCCACAGGTGCTTCGCGCCCTCGACGCCGATCACCTCGGCCTGGGGGATCCTGGCGAACCGCTCGGCGGCCTCGGCCGGACGCAGGTAGTCGTCGAACTCCGGCACCAGCGCCACCACCGGCTTGCCGGAGGCCGCCCAGCGGTCCATGTCTTCCGGGCGCGAGTAGCGCAGCGGCGGGGAGAGCAGGATCAGGCCGTCGATCGTGGGGTCCTCGCCGTACATCAGCGCCAGGTCGGTCCCGAACGACCAGCCGACCAGCCAGCGGTTCGGCAGGTCCGAGAAGTCCGCGAACTCGATGGCGGCCTGGACGTCGAAGCGCTCCCCCACGGCGTTGTCGAACTCGCCCTGGCTGCGGCCGGCCGGCGAGACCGTGCCGCGGGTGTTGAAGCGCAGCACCGCCAGGTCCGCCAGCGCCGGCAGCCGCCAGGCCGCCTTGCGGTAGACGTGGCTGTCCATGAAGCCGCCGTGCGTGGGCAGCGGATGCAGCGTGACCAGCGTCCCGGCCGGCGTCCGGCCCTCCGGGGGCAGCGCCAGCTCGCCGACCAGGTCCAGCCCGTCGGCGGTGGTCAGGGTCACCGGACGCCGCTGGGCCGGCAGGATCGTGGTGGCGCGGATGTCGATGCTCATCGGGATCAACGGTACCTCCCCCCTACGAAGGGCTAATACCGAGGCCGGTAACGAAAGACTTGAGAGCGACGACGTGCCGAGCTCAACCCCGATACGGTCTTGGACATGATCGAAGCTATAGGGCTCACCAAGCAGTACGGCGACAAGAAAGCCGTCGACGGCTTGACGTTCACCGTGCGACCGGGGGTGGTGACCGGCTTCCTCGGACCCAACGGTGCCGGAAAGTCGACGACCATGCGGATGATCCTGGGACTGGACGCGCCGACGTCCGGCTCGGTCACCGTCAACGGCCGCCCCTATGCCAAGGCCGTGGCCCCGATGCGCGAGGTCGGCGCATTGCTGGACGCCAAGGCGATCCACGGCGGCCGCTCCGCCTACAACCACCTGCTGTGCCTGGCGCAGTCCAACCACCTGCCGGCCCGCCGGGTCGACGAGGTGCTGGAGCTGACCGGCCTGCGCGAGGTGGCCAAGAAGCGTTCCGGGGGCTTCTCCCTGGGCATGGGCCAGCGGCTGGGGATCGCCGCGGCCCTGCTCGGCGACCCGCGGGTGCTGATGTTCGACGAGCCGGTCAACGGCCTGGACCCGGACGGCATCCGCTGGATCCGCGAGTTCATGCGCAAGCTGGCCTCCGAGGGCCGCACGGTCTTCGTCTCCTCGCACCTGATGTCCGAGATGGAGCACACCGCCGACCACCTGATCGTGATCGGCCGCGGCCGGCTCCAGGCGGACTGCACGGTGAAGGAGTTCATCGCCCGCAACTCCGAGCAGACCGTCACCGTCCGCACCCCGGACGCCATGAAGCTGATGCAACTGCTGGCCGGCAAGGGCGCGCGCGTCACCAACGACGACGGCGGCCTGATCACGGTCCGCGGCGCCAGCCCCCAGCAGATCGGCGACCTGGCCTTCGACAACCAGATCCGGGTGCACGAACTCGCGCCGCACCAGGCCTCGCTGGAAGAGGCCTTCATGGAGATGACCAAGGACGACGTGGAGTACCGGGCCGTCAGCGTCGGCCAGCAGGGCCCCGGCGGCCCGGGCGGCCCCGGCGCGCCGCAGAACCCGTACGCCGCCCCCGGCCAGATGATCGGAGCCCGTTGAGATGAGCACCCCCTCGGGACAGGACCAGATGACCACGCAGCAGGTGCCGGGGCCGGGAAACGCGCCCGGGCAGCAGCCGAACGCAGGCCCCGCGCCCGCCGCGCAGGACCACCTCGCGACGCAGCAGGTGCCGGCGCCCGGGTACGCGGCCGGGCAGCAGCCCAACGCAGGCCCGGCTTCCGCCGCGCAGGACCACTTCGCGACACAGCAGGTGCCGGCGCCGGGATACGCGGCCGGGCAGCAGCCGAACGCCGCCGCGGGCTACGGGCCGCCGCCGCAGCAAGGCGGCTTCGCCGGCCAGCCCGGCATACCCGCTCAGCAGGGCCAGCCCGGACCCGGTCAGTACGGACAGCCCGGCTTCGCCCCGAACCAGCACCAGAATCAGTACCAGCAGCCCGCCTTCGCCGGCCCCGACCCCTTCCCGCAGGCCAAGGCGAGCTTCGGCGCCGCGCTGCAGTCGGAGTGGACCAAGATCCGCAGCGTCCGGTCCACCTTCTGGACGCTGCTGATCACCATGGTCATCACCATCGGCCTGGGCTCGCTGATCGCCCTGGGCTCCTCCAGCCACCCCTCGCCGGATGACGACTTCACCGCGAACTCCATGTCCGGTCTGTTCTTCGGGCAGCTGGTGATCGTGGTGTTCGGCGCGATGGCGATCA
Organism: Catenulispora sp. MAP12-49; assembly: GCF_041262705.1. NCBI lineage: Bacteria > Bacillati > Actinomycetota > Actinomycetes > Catenulisporales > Catenulisporaceae > Catenulispora > Catenulispora sp. MAP12-49. The sequence continues at coordinate 13,464 of NZ_JBGCCP010000054.1, forward strand.
CCGCCGAGTACAGCACCGGCATGATCCGCACCTCGCTGACCAGCCAGCCGCGCCGCGGCACGCTGTTCTGGGCCAAGGCCGCGATCGTCGCGGCGGTGGCGCTGGTGGTCGGGCTGGTCTGCTCGTTCGTGTCCTTCTTCATCGCCACGGCCATCTATTCCGGGCACGGCATCACCGTGAGCCTGTCCGACCCCGGCGTGCTGCGCGCGGTGATCGGCGGGGGCCTGTACATGACCGGCACCGCACTGCTGGCGTTCGGGCTCGGCGCGATCCTGCGGCACACCGCCGGCGCGATCACGACCGCGGTGGGCCTGCTGTTCGTGCTGTTCATCCTGGTGCAGTTCCTGCCGGGCACCTGGCGCACCGACATCAGCAAGTGGATCCCGTTCAACGCCGGGCTGCAGATCATCACGACCCGGCCGCAGGACGACATGCTCTCGCCGTGGGCCGGGTTCGCGGTGTTCGCCGCATATGCCGCGGCAGCAGTGATCGGTGGCGCGATCGTCATGCGCAAGAAAGACGCGTAGGGACTGCTTTTTCAGGCCTTTTCAGTAAGCTGAGGCGGAGCCGGTCGCAGGCCGGCTCCGTCTCGTGCTGTCTTCAGGGGGCCCGCCGTGATCGAAGTGCACGACCTGTCCAAACGGTACGGCGACAAGATCGCCGTGGACCATCTGACGTTCGCTGTGCAACCGGGCCGGATCACCGGCTTCCTGGGCCCGAACGGCGCCGGCAAGTCCACCACGATGCGGCTGATCCTGGGTCTGGACCGCCCGCACTCCGGCCGGGCCACCATCGGCGGCGTCCCCTACGCGGGCCTGCGCGAACCGCTGCGCAAGGTGGGCGCGCTCCTGGAGGCCCGCGCCGTGCACACCGGCCGCTCGGCCTACAACCACCTGTGGTGCCTGGCGCAGAGCCAGGGCCTGCCCAAGTCCCGGGTCGACGAGGCCCTGGCCCTGGTCGGCCTGACCGAGGTGGCGCGCAAGCGGGCCGGCGGCTTCTCCCTGGGCATGGGCCAGCGCCTGGGCATCGCGGCCGCGCTGCTGGGCGATCCGCAGGTGCTGATCCTGGACGAGCCGGTCAACGGGCTCGACCCGGAGGGCGTGCTGTGGATCAGGAACCTGATGAAGTCGCTGGCCGACGCCGGCAAGACCATCTTCGTCTCCTCCCACCTGATGAGCGAGATGGCGCAGACCGCCGACCACCTGGTGGTGATCGGACGCGGCCGGCTGATCGCCGACGAGTCGAAGGACGCGTTCATCGCGCGCTCCTCGGAACGCTCGGTGCTGGTGCGCACGCCGCAGCCGGCGCAGCTGGCCAAGGAACTGGCCCGGGACGCGATCACGGGCAACGGAAACGGCAATGGAAACGGCAACGGCAACGGCTCCAGCCCCGCCTCCGACGACGATTCCGACGGCGCGGTGACCGTGACCACCGCCGACGACGGCGCCCTGATCGTGCGCGGCATGGATGCCGCCGAGATCGGCGAGAAGGCCGCCGCGGCCCGCGTCGTCCTGCACGAGCTGACCCCGCAGCGGGCCTCGCTGGAAGAGGCGTTCATGGAGCTGACCCGCGGCGCGGTCGAGTACCACGTGGAACTGGACCAGCACCGCGACCCGGCTCCGGTCCCGCCCCAGGACGTACCCGTGGTCCCGGCGGCCGCGCCGGTTTCCGAGAGCGAGGCCGCCGAATGACCGCCACGACCCCCGACACCGTCCCGGCCCCCGCGGTCGAAGCCCGCGGCGGCGCCGCGTTCCCGCGCCTGCTGGCGATGGAATGGACCAAGCTGCGCAGCGTGCGCTCCACGGTGTGGTCGCTGCTGGCCTTCGTGATCCTGACGCTCGGCCTGTCCGCCCTGCTCACCTGGCTGCAGGTGAACCAGTGGGACAAGCTCGACCCCAGCCAGCAGGAGTCCTACCGGCGCGACGCGACCGGCAACATCCTGGGCTCCGGCTTCGTGCTGGGCCAGCTGGCGATCTGCGTCCTGGGCGCCATGGTGATCACGACCGAGTACAGCACCGGCATGATCCGCGCCTCGGTGCTCGCGGCCCCCAAGCGGACGCCCATGCTGGCCGCGAAGGTCGTGGTGTTCGCCGTCGTGACGTTCGTGATCGGCGAGATCGTGGCCTTCGGCGCGTTCTTCATCGCGGCCCCGATCATCCACAGCAAGGTGCAGGTGAGCCTGGGCGACAAGGGCGTGCTGCGGGCCCTGTTCGGCGCGGGTCTGTACCTGATGATGCTCGGCCTGTTCGCGCTGGCGATCGGCGCCCTGCTGCGGCAGACCGCGGCCGCCATCACCGGCGTCATCGCGTTCGTCGAGGTGCTGGCACCGCTGGCCCAGCTGCTGCCGGGCTCGTGGGGCAAGCACGTGCACGCCTACCTCCCGACCGAGGCCGGGCACCTGGTCGCCCAGACGGTGCCGGGGAAGAACGACCTGTTGTCCGCCTGGCAGGGATTCGGCGTGTTCACGCTCTGGACCGCGCTCCTGCTGGTCGTCGCCGGGTGGCTGCTGAAACGGCGCGACGCCTAGCGGCCGCGCGCCCTACCCCCACCAGAAGGCGGCGGCGATCAGGACGTAGAGCCCGATCATCGCAGAGCCCTCCAGCCAGTCCGACTCCCCGTCGGAGATCAGATACAGCACCGACAGGGTCGCCATCCCGACCGTGGTCACCAGCATCGGGTTGAACACGAGGGTGAACGCCGGCCCGCCGATCACCGGCGAGAGCAGGACCAGCGCCGGCGCCAGCACCAGGGCGATCTGCAGCGGGCTGTTCAGCACCACCGACAGCGCGTGGTCGGTGCGGTTCTGCCAGGCCAGCTTCACCCCGACCGCGTTCTCGACGGCGTTCCCGGCCAGGGCCACGATCACCAGGCCGGAGAACGCCTGCGAGATGTGCAGGGCGTTCATCGCCGGCGTCAGGGCCTTGACGAACTGGTCGGACACGTACGCCGCACCGGCCGCCGCGCAGACCAGCACTCCGATCGCGACCCACAGCGGCCAGGGGTTGTCGGCGTCCAGCTCCTGCTTCACCTCCGCCGCGTCCTCGGCCGCGGTGGGTTCCAGGTCGCGGCGCAGGCTCACCGGGATCGACAGGGCGAAGACCGCGAGCAGCACCACGGCGGTGACCCGGGCCAGCGCGACCTCGTGCCCGGCCGCCGGGGAGTGGATGTAGGCGGCCAGGCTGGGGATCAGCATCGAGGCCACCGACAGGATCATCAGGCCCATGATCAGCCGCGCCCGCTGGATCGAGAACCGCAGGATCCCGTGCCGCGCGCTGCCCACCACGAACGACAGGCCCAGCACCAGCAGCAGGTTCGCCATGATCGAGCCGATGATCGCCGAACTGACCACGGTGGTCAGGCCGGCGCGCAGCGCGAACACCGACACGAACAGCTCCGGCAGGTTGCCCAGCGCCCCCTGCAGGACGCCGACTGCCCCGGCCCCGAGCCGGTCGGCGAGGTGGTCCACCGCGCGCCCGACCATCGCCGCCACCAGGGTGACGGCGACACCGGTCACCAGGAACGGGAGCAGGGAGCCCGACGTCACCAGTGCCGAGCCCAGGACCGCGAGCCCGGTCAGCCCGAACAGGATCAGGTCCGACCGGGAGAAAACTCGTGAGGCCCCCGTGAGTGCGGTCATGCCGGGGACTATAAGGGATCTCAGGCTTCGGGCTTGCGCGCCTCGATCAGGAACCGCCGTGAATACGCCACGAAAGACCCCTCGCGGCCGATGTGCTCATGCAGCCGCAGCAAGTCGTCACGGTACTTCTCGACGGTGAAGTCCGGAACGAACCAGATCACCTTGCGCAGGAAGTAGACCATCGCGCCGACGTCGAAGAACTCCATCTTCAGCTCGGCCTCCTGCAGGCCCACGAGCTCCAGGCCGTTCTTCGCGACCTCCTGGCGCGCCAGCTCCGGCTCGCGGAAGCTCTTGCCGGTCGGCTTGGGGCCCAGGAACCACTCGTAGACCTCGTGGCCGCTGTCCGGGCCGATGTGCTGGGAGAAGTAGGTCCCGCCGGGCGCCAGGACCCGCGCGATCTCCCGCCAGTGCGCCATCACCGGGTGGCGGCTGGTGACCAGGTCGAAAGCGTTGTCGGCGAAGGGCAGCGGCGGCTCGTCCTCGTCGAAGACGACCACCACGCCCTTGTCCCGCAGGTTCTTCTGCGCGACCGCGACGTTCGGCGGCCAGCCCTCGGTGGCGGCCATGGCCCCGGAGGCCCGCTGCGGCACCCCGGCCAGCACCTCGCCGCCGCCGGTCTGGATGTCCAGGTGCAGGTGCGCCAGGCCGATGCGCTCACCCATCTGCCGCTGGTAGCCCCACGGCGGGCGCTCCTCGGTGGCGCGGCCGTCCAGCCAGGAGAAGTCCCAGCCGCTGACGTCGACCGCGTCGGCCTCCGCGATCAAATCCTCGAATGTGCGGTCCATGGCGGAAATGATCGCGGGTCGGTGCGTCGATCGCCAAGAGCGCGGCGTGTCGGTGCCCTGAGTTTTAATCAAACTTGCGACGCGAAGCGTTTCCTTAACGAGCGGTGGTGGGAGACGGGCGGGCCCTCTACCTGGACCGGCGCCGCGACCGCGCGTTCCAGCACGGCGTGTGCCAGTGCCGCCGGTCCTGCACACCGACGCCGTGGTCCTCCTTGGGCCAGGCCACGATGTGCGGCACCCCGGCCCGGATCTCCTGCTCGCAGCCCGGGCACCGGTACACCTTCTGCGCGGCCTGCCCGGGGATCCCACGCACGGCCCAGTCCCGGCCGTCGGGTCCGTTCTCGATCCGGTCGAAACCCAGGACCCGGGAGGCCATGCGGGCGTTCGCGCCGTCCTGTTCGTCGTCGGGGACGTCGGAGCGGCGGGGCGGGCGGCGGCGCGGGCTCATACCTCCAGGGTAATCAGCCCGCGCCCGGCATTCGGCCACCCGGTCACCGCGCCGCTCGGAACCGTCTCGGCTAGCGGGACCCGTAGTCCCGGAACCCGCGACCCGCCTTGCGTCCCAGGTATCCCGCGGTCACCAGGTGTTCCAGCAGCGGCGCCGGCGCGAAGCCGGGCTCGCGGAACTCCAGGTACAGCACCCGCTGGATGGCCAGTGACACGTCCAGGCCCACCACGTCCAGCAGCTCGAACGGGCCCATCGGGTAGCCGCAGCCGCGCTTCATCGCGGTGTCGATGTCCTCGCTGGTGGCGTAGTGCGCCTCCAGCATCTTCACCGCGTCGTTCAGGTACGGGAACAGCAGCGCGTTCACGATGAACCCGGCGCGGTCGCCGCAGTCCACCGCCACCTTGCCCAGCTTGGCGCACACGGCGTGCACCGTGGCGACCACGTCGTCCGCGGTCTTCACGGTGCGCACCACCTCGACCAGCTTCATCACCGGCGCCGGGTTGAAGAAGTGCACGCCCACCACGTCGGCCGGCCGCTGCGTGGCCATCGCGCACTCGATGACCGGCAGCGAGGAGGTCGTGGTGGCCAGGATGGCGCCGGGCTTGCACAGCTCGTCGAAGTTCGCGAACAGCGCGCGCTTGACCTCGACGTCCTCCACGACCGCCTCGACCACCAGGTCGGCCTCGGCCAGCTCGGCCAGGTCGACGGTGCCGTGCAGGCGGGCCAGCGCCGCGTCCCGGTCCTGCTCGGTGAGCTTCCCGCGCTGCACCGCCTTCTCCAGCGAGCGCCCGATCGCCGCGCGGGCGGCCTCCACCTTGGCCGTGGCCCGGGCCACCAGCACGGTGTCGTACCCGGCCTTGACGCAGACCTCCGCGATGCCGTTGGCCATCGTGCCCGAGCCCACGACGGCGATCCGGCGCACCTGGCGCACCTGGTCGCCGTGCCGGGCGCCGCCGGCGGCCGGGGTCTGCTCGTCGTCGACCACGACCGGGGAGTCAGAGCTCTCATACGTGTAGAAGCCGCGGCCGGTCTTGCGGCCGAGCAGGCCCGCGGTCGCCATCTGCTTCAGGATCGGCGCCGGGGCGTGCAGCCGGTCGCGCCCCTGCTTGTACATCGTGTCCAGGATCTCGTAGGCGGTGTCGATCCCGATCAGGTCCAGCAGCGCCAGCGGGCCCATGGGCAGGCCGCAGCCGAGCTTCATGGCGGTGTCGATGTCCTCGCGGGTGGCGTACTTCTGCTCGTACATCGACACCGCGTGGTTCAGGTAGCCGAACAGCAGCGCGTTGGCGATGAAGCCGGCGCGGTCGCCGCAGGTGACGTCGTCCTTGCCGAGCCGGCGCACCAGGGCCTCGACGTCGTCGACCACCTCCGGGTCGGTGACCACGGTGCGCACCACCTCGGCCAGCTTCATGACCGTCGCCGGGTTGAAGAAGTGCACGCCCACCACGCGCGAGGGCCGCGCGGTGGCCACCGAGATCTCGGTCACCGACAGCGCCGAGGTGTTGGTGGCCAGGACCGTCTCGGGGGGACAGATCGCGTCCAGCCGCTGGAAGACCGAGCGCTTGAGCGCCAGGTCCTCCGGCACGGCCTCCACGACCAGCTCGGCCGCGGCCAGGTCGTCCAGGCTGGTGCTGAAGGTGATCCGGTCGGTGAGCTCGGCGGCCTCGGCGTCGGTCAGCTTTCCGCGCTTGACCGCGCGCGCCACGGAGGCCTGCAGGTGGCCGCGGCCGCGGGCCAGGCCGGCGTCGTCGACCTCGACGCCGATGACCTTGATGCCGTTGCGGGCCATGACTTCGGCGATGCCGGCACCCATGGTGCCCAGGCCGACGACGCCGATGGTGGTGAACTCGCGGGGCATGGGTATCCGTCTCCTTGAGTTTTGGTGACTCGCAGCTCCTTAGAGGGATGGAGTCTGCGGTTACTCGTCAGTATCCACGCGACACCCCCGTTCTGACAGCACCTTCTTCCCTGTGAGAGTGCCCACACGGGCGGACACTGGGAGCATGCGGATCGGCGTCTTCCTGTTGGCAGCGGGCTTTCCGGGCGTCTCCCCGGAGCAGACGCTGCGCACCGCTCTGGAGTACGGCTCCGCCGCCGAGGACGCCGGGTTCGACGACGTCTTCGTGGCCGAGCACCATTTCATGCCGTACGGCACCTGCCCTTCAGCTCTCACTTTCGCCGCACTGCTGGCCGGACGCACCCGGAGGATCGGGATCGGGACCGCCGTGACGGTCCTGTCCACGGCGCACCCGGTCGCGGTGGCCGAGCAGGCGGCGATGCTCGACGTGCTCACCGGCGGGCGGTTCACGCTGGGGGTCGGGCGCGGCGGGCCGTGGGTGGACCTGGAGGTCTTCGGCACCGGGATGGAGGGGCTGTCGCACCGGGCCTTCGCCGAGGGGCTGGACGTCCTGTGCGCCTGGCGTTCGCAGGACTCTGTTTCCTACGACGGCGAGTTCCACCGGTTCCGCGAGGTCCCCGTGGTGCCGCGCGGGCGTCCGCGGATGCTGGTGGCGTGCACCTCGCCGGAGACGGCGGCGATGGCGGCCGCCCGACGGCTGCCGATGCTGCTCGGCATGCACTGCGACGACGCCGAGAAGGCGGCGATGGTGCGGGCCCACGGAGTCCGCGCGCCGCATGCCTCGGTCGTGGTGGCCCACGTCGCCGAATCCCGCGCGGCGGGTATCAGCCTTCTGCGACAGACGATGCCGGCGTGGCTGCGCCCCGGCATGGACGCGCACGTCCGGTTCGACGGGACCAGGCAGCCGATGCGCGACCCCGACGCCTACGCCGAGCACCTGACGGCGATCCACCCGATCGGGCCGGCCTCGTACTGCGCCGACCGCATCCTGCAGGCCCGGCAGGCCACCGGGATCGACCACTTCCTGCTCTTCGTCGAGGGCGGCGGCCCCGAGCACACGCTGGAGAACATCAAGACTTTGGGAAGTTCAGTGCTACCGCTATTACGCAACGCCTGAGCGGGTAGGAGTGCTGCCGGCGACAAAAGACAAAGAAGAGCCGGTGGCGTCCCCTGCCCCCTGGGACGCCACCGGCCTTTCGCAAGTCCTCCGGCCTCGATTCGGGATGCCCGCACCAGCCCGTTCTCAGTACGGCTATCCGAACCCGAACCGTCCCCACCAGCTCCGCAGGACCCGCGGCTCAGCAGTCGCGCAGCAGCGGCGACTGGTTCAGCAGCTGAGAACGAACAGAGGTGAACCGGCTGTACACCTCGGAGTCCGCGGACGTCCCCGCGGGGAAGACCGCGACCCGGTGGCAGTTCTGGAACGCCAGCCTGACCCCGAAGTGCCGTTCCAGGCAGCCGCGGATGGCGTCGCTGGCCAGCGCCCGCAGCAGCTGCCCGCGGGCCTGCTCGTCCGGCGGCGGCGTGGTGTTGTCCACGAAGCCGGTCCCGTCCGCGCCGTCGACGTGCAGCCGGGTCGACAGGTCGCTGACCATCCGCCACGCGTAGGGCAGCGAGTCCCGGACGCACTCGGCGAACTGCTCGTCGGTCACCTCGCCGCGCTCGGCGGCGTCAAGCAGATCCGGGGAAACATCGAGGGACATATCAGAGGACTCCTCCCGGTAGGGGATACACCTAGAGGCATGGCCCAACCCGGAGGTCTTCTAACCTGTCGGGGCGAAGGGCTTTCAAAGCGACATCAGCACACGACTGATGTCCAACGTCTTTCCACCATCGCCCTGCGGAGCTGGGGCGGATACCCTTCAGGCGCACAAGCTGTCGAAGGACGCGCACCCCGGGAGGAGCGCGGCGGACCAGAGTCGGGATGGCGACGTGGACGAGGCCCAGAGCGCTCCGCCGGATCCGCGCGCGCTGCTGGCCGCCGAGTTGCTGGCGGTGCAGGAGGCCACGGGGCTCAGCCTCAAGGAGTTGGAACGGGTCACGCACGTCAGCGACTCGTCCTTGTCCCGTTACCTGGCCGGCCGCTCGGTGCCGCCGTGGACGGTGGTGCAGGCGATGAGCCGCCTGGCCCGCCGAGATCCCGACGGACTGCGCACGGCGTGGGCGGCGGCACGCGGCGCGCGGCTGAACGTCCCGCGTGGTGCCGCCGGTGTCGGCGGCGGCGTCGGCGGTCGCGGTGGTGGCGTCGGTGGTACGGCCGCGTGGGAGCGCGACGACCTCCCGCGCGCCCCCCTCGGCTTCGTCGGACGCGGTCCGGAACTGGCGACGCTGGTGACGACGCCCGGGGTCTGGGTCGTGGACGGCATGGCGGGGGTCGGCAAGAGCACGCTGGCGGTCCGTGCCGCGCGGACCCTGGCCGAGGCCGAGCGTCGCAGAACCCTGTATCTCGACCTCCACGGCCACACCTCGCACCGCGCGCCGATGGCGCCGAGTGACGCGCTGGCGGCGCTGCTGACCGCGATCGGCGTGCCGGACAAACGTATTCCGGAGGATCCGGACCTGCGAGCGGCGCTGTGGCGGGGCGAGGCGGCGCGGCGGACGCCGGTGGTCGTGCTCGACGACGCCATGGACTCCGCGCAGGTGCGTCCGCTGCTGCCGGGGGCGGCGGACGCCGTGGTCCTGGTGACGAGCCGGCGGCGGTTGCTGTCGCTGGAGGGCGCGCGGTCGCTGACGCTGGCGGTGCCCTCGCTGCCGGAGTGCCGCGAGTTGGTGGACGTGATCGCCGGGCCGCAGCGCCGGGCGGCCGAACCGGAGGCCGTGGACGCGATCATCGAGGCGTGCGGCCGCCTGCCGCTGGCGGTGCAGTTGTGCGCGGCGCGGCTGCGGCACCGGCCGGCGTGGAGCGCGGCCTTCCTGGCCGAGCGGCTGCGCGACGAGAATCGGCGGCGCCGCGAACTGGCGGCGGACGGCGGCGGCGTGGACGCGGCACTGGCGTTGTCAGTGGCGCACCTGACGGACACCGAGCGCTCGGGGTTCGCACTACTGGGATCGCTGCCGGGTCCGGAGTTCGACGCGTACGCCGCCGCCGCGCTGCTCGACGCGCATCCGGCCGACGCCGAGGATCTGTCGCAGACGCTGGTGGACGCGCACTTGCTCGACGAGTCGGCGGCCGGGCGCTACCGGCTGCACGACCTGACGCGCGACCACGCCCGGGCCATGGGGGAACCGGCGCGCGCGGCGGCCGAGCGGCGTCTTGTGGACTACTACATCGCCGCGGCGGCCGCGGCCTCGACGGCGTTCGATCCGTACGGCGCGAGCCGGATCGGCCTGATCCAGCCGGCCCTGCCCGACGGCCGGCTGCCGGAATTCGTGGACGCCGCAGAAGGCGGAGCCTGGTTCGAGGAGAACCTGCCGACCCTGATCCACCTGTCCGGGACCGCCCTCGACGAACGATCGCTGGCACTGCTCCGCAACAGCGTGTGCTTCCTCTGGACGAGCAGCCGGCCCGCCGCCATGACCGCACTGGGCCGCCTCGCCCGGACCGGCACCCGCTCCCCCGGCATGGAACAAGACCACGCCTGGGCCGCGCGCATGCTGGGCATCGCATCCCAGATCGCGGGCCGCCCCGAGGAAGCCATCGAGCACTACGAGACCGCGCTGATCGGTGCCGGGGACGCCCTGCGCGCCACCCTGATCGGCGCCTTGGCCCTCACCGCCACATCCCTGTGGCGCCTGGCCGACGCCCGCAAATACGGCGAACAGGCTGTGGCCTACTTCCGCGCCAACCCCGACCTCCACCACCTGGGCCTGGCCCTGACGAACCTGGGCGAGATCGCCAACCGCCAACACCACCCGGAAGAAGCCATCGCCCTGGCCACCGAAGCCCTCGCCCTCTTCGAGCGCGGCGGCTACGAAACCGGACGCAGCGCGGCCCTGATCGTCCTCGGCGACGCGAAGCGCGCCACCAACCGCCCCCACCAAGCACTGGACCACTACCGGGCCGCACTCCACGCGGCCGAGGAACAGGGTTACCTCGACGGCACCGGCCGCTCCCTCCAGGGCCTGGCCATCAGCCACCGCGACCTGGCCGACTTCACCCAAGCCCTGCGCTATCACGACCGCCTCGACAAACTCCTCACCGACGTCGACATCGCCCACGCCGACATCCCGGAATCCCTGAACGAACGCGCCCGCACCGAACTCGCCGCCGGCCGGGACAAGGAGGCCGAAGCATCCGCCGAGCGCGCCCTGACCCTCGCCCTGGAACTCCACAACCCGTACGAGGAAGCTCGCGCGTCAATGCTCCTCGCGAAGTTCGCGACGCTTCACGACCAGCCGGACAGGGCGCAGGAGCTGACGCGCCGGGCGAAGGAGATCTGGGCGGCGCTCGGGATCTCGGCTCGGGGTGGAGCGTCGGAATCAGAGGCCTGAGGCGAGGGGCCAACGCGACCGGCGACCGGCGATCCGCCACGTCAGTGGCGCATCCCCAGCCGCCGGCCCTCAGCCCTCCCCACCTCCGGGCTGCTGTCCCCCGCCCCTCAAGCGATCCGGCGCACCTCGGCCACCAGCGCGTCGAGCTCCGCGGTGACCGAGGCGGCGCCGGCCGCGAGGCGTTCCCCCGCCGCGGTCAGGGTGACGCCGCGGGAGCCGCGCAGCAGGAGTGGGACTCCGAGGGTCTTCTCCAGTTGGCGGATCTGCTCTGAGAGCGTCTGCTGGGACATGAACAGGCGGCGGGCCGCGCCGCTGATGCTGCGCTCGCGGGCCACGGCCAGGAAGGACCTGAGCAGGCGCACGTCGGGCGTTTGCATGGCAGGTCGTCCGTCAGGGGCTGTCGGTGGCGATCATCAGTGATAGCCGACAGCGTGGAGGCGGGCTTTGTAGAACTCCGCTCCGTAGGACAGGCCCCGGGTAAAGGAGGTCACGCCTGCCGCGTTGAAGAACTGCACGTCCGGGTTCACCCAGTTGCGGGTGTCGCCGTGGTAGGTCTTGCCGGTGCTCTGCACCCAGAAGGCCTCGCCGGAGGAGTGCTGGCTGAAGGACTTCACCGCGTGGTTGGCGTGGACCGTGCTCACCGCGTGGGTGGTCTTGTTGATGGAGACCACCGCGGTGCTGTGGCTGACCAGCAGGATTCCGCTGTCCTTGTACGAGGCGTCCAGGCTGTGGCCGAGGTTGCTCGCGCCGATCGAGACGTCGACCCCGCCGGTCAGGCGGGTGTCGCGATAGGTGCCGCTGACCGCGTAGGAGGTCGCCTTGCCCTGGCCGACCGCCCAGAGGCGGCTGTGGACGTCGTCGTACCACAGGCCGTGCGCGCCGGGGAAGCTGATGGTCTGCACCAGGGCCAGCGTGCTCGGGTCGCTGATCGCGGTCGGCCCGTAGACGTGCAGGTAGCCGCCGGAGGAGGCGGCGACGACGGCGCCGATGTTCGGGATCCGCTCGATCGCGTGCGGGTTGGAGCCCGGGGTGGCGTGCCACAACAGGCTGCCGGTGCCCTGGGTGCCCGAGGCGTTCTTGTCGATGATCCCGACGTTGCCCCCGGAGGCCGCGACCAGTGCCACCTCGCCGAACTGCGCGGTGCTGCGGAACTTCACGTCCGACAGGTTCGACCAGTCGCCCCCGCCCGGCGACCACACCCACTGCGGCGAGGTCCAGCCCGCCGCCGAGGAGTAGATCTGTATCTGGTTCCGGTACTGCTCGCACACAGCGACGTCGTAGCTCGCGGCGGCCTGGGCCGACCCCTCGGCCGACCACATCGTGGCCGGCACGGCGACGGCCGCCGCCGCCCCCGCGAGCAGAGTCCTTCTGCTGAGTTGCATCTTCGCTCCCACCGTGTGGAACCATCTCGGGTTCTGTTAGGGCAATATCCTGATTCACCACCCCGGCCGGAGCCAAGGAAGTGGGACGAAAACGGGACGGGGACGAGGCAGCACGACGGCCGCGGGAAACCCCGTCCCCGCGGCCGTCGGAGCTCAAGATCAGTGCGCTGTCAAGATCAGTGCGCTGTCAGGCTCTGCCACACGACGAGCCCGGCACTGCTGACCACGACCAGATTGCCGGTCGCCAGCAGCTGCAGCGACTCCCCCGTCCCGGACGTCCCGGCGGACCACGTCACCGTCCCACCGGTGGCCTTGCTGTAGACCGCGAGGTTCCCGTCGGTCCCCAGGACCAGGTACGCGTCGGGGTTCCCGCCGGTGCCGAACGTCTTGAGCACCGTGCCGGTCGCGGTGTCCGTCAGGCTGAGCACACCGTCGTCCAGCCGCACCGTGGTCTTGGCGTTGGACCACGCCGCGCCGTTCGCGTGCAGGGTCTGCCCCTCGGCGACGGTGATCGACCCGGAAGCCGTACCGGTGTCGCCGATGGCCTGCGGATCTCCAAAGGTCGCCAGCCCGCTGGAAGCCGCCCCGCCGGCCCAGTCGTCCACGATGCCGTCCCCGGTCACGGCGATCACGTCCGGCTGTCCGGTCCCGTGCAGATCGGCGGTGTAGACCGCCGGGTACTGCGCGCCGGGAATCGCAGTGACCTGAGTCCCCGTCGGCGTGACGCCCGCCGGGACGCTCAGCACCGTCCCGGACGCACCGGTCGGCGTGCCGAGGTTCACCGGGTAGCCGGCCGCGTCGAAGGTGATCGGGTACTGCCGCAGCGTCCCGGAGGCGTCCCGCGTCCAGATCACGTGCTGCCCGCCGACGACGCCCGGACCGAGCACCGTCACGCCGTCCCAGCCGCTCGTGCCCAGCTGGATCGCCGTCCCGACGAAGTCCTGCATCGTCTGCCCCTGGTAGTACCACAGGGCGCCGTTCTCCACGGTGAGCAAGCCCGGCGCGCCGTTGTCGATCCCGGCCACCGGGTCGCCGGCGTACAGGTCGCCCGGCGCCACGACCTGGGTCACCGTGCTCCAGTCCGTGTCGTCGTACCCCGCGCAGGAGCCGGTCGACGTCGTGAAGCACGCGGTGGTCGTGCTCGCGTCCCCGGCCGAGCTGTCGTTCTCCTCGTCGGAGAGCACGCCGGCCTTGGTGACGTTCACGACGTCCGCCGGGTCGGCGAAGTTGCCCCCGGTGGCGCTGCGGCTGTTCTTGTCCAGGTACAGGTTGTGGTTCGCGGTGTCGTAGGCCCACAGGTCGTCGACGGCGCCGTTGGTGAAGGACCCGTTGTGCGTGTACAGGTACGCCGACCACGGCGAGGTTCCGTCCGGACTGGTCGCCGGCGCCGCCAGCGGCACCGCCGCCGCGCCGGGACCGGCGTTCCCCGCGTACTCGACCAGGTTCCCGCCGCTGTCGGTGGCGACCAGGTCCGGCACGCCGTCACCGGAGACGTCCCCGGCGCTCACCTTCGCCGCCGGGTTCCAGGGAACGTAGAACGAGTAAGCACTCTGCGCCGACACGTTCCCGGCGTTGTCCGTGGCCTGCGAGTAGAGCGTGTGCACGCCCCACTGCGGCGTGGTGAAGCTCAGCGTCGCAGAGCCCGAAGTCGCCGCCGCGAACGTCGCGCCGGAGGCCGGGACCGGGGTGTCGAAGGAGTAGTCGAAGCCGCGCAGCCCGGACGCCGTCCCGGCAGCCGGCGCGGGGTCGGTCGAAGCCAGGGTGAGGCTGCCGGCCTGGCCGGTGGTGAGCGTCGGCGTCTGCCCGCTGTCCAGCGACGGGAAGCTCGCCGAGGTGGTCGCCGGATCGTTCGGCGCGGTCTTGTCGACCCGGAACGCGCACGTCCCGGTCTGCGCCGACGACAAGTACTGGTCGGAGGTGTGCAGCGACCAGTCGTACTCGTTGCCGTCGGCCAGCGTCGGCGTGTTCACGCTGACTGTGCCGCCGTTCTTGACGTACCCGGAGGAGTTCGTCGTGGTCTTGACGCCCGTGGTCGCGTCGGTGATCGAGTAGATCCCGTACATCTCCGCCGCGGCGACGGAACTGGCCGCCTTCGCGGACAGCGTCGCGACCGTCTTGCCGCCGAGGTTCGTGATCCCGAGCCAGCCCGGCGCCGACGTGCTGCCGCACGGCGCCGCGGTCCCGCCGGTCAGGACCGGGGTCGGGGAGGCGGTCAGGGCGCTCGGCGTGCCGGGCGTGAGGTCGTAGGTGGTGACCAGCACCGCGGTGGACCGGTTGAACCGCTCCAGGCTGCTGCTGGCGCTCTCATAGCCGTACAGCCCGACGCTCAGACTGCCCACGCCCTGCGAGGCGAAGTACGAGATCGGACCGGTGATCGAGAAGTCGACCGGCACGCCGCCGCCGCACTGCGTGCCCAGGGAGTTCCCGTTCGTCTTCACGCTGCGCGTGGACATCGGGTTCGGGACCGAGGCGTTGCTGTCGCGGGCCGGCTGGTTGCCGTAGTCCGTGCTGCTCCCGAACGGACCGGTCCAGGCCAGGGCGACCGTGTACGTGGCCTGGCCGCAGCTGTCGTAGGCCGAGTAGTCCGAGGTGATCTTGAAGTCGGAGGTGAGCACATGCGTGCTCTTCGACAGTCCCGACAGGCTCAGCAACAGCAGGCTGCGCTCGATGCCGATACAGCCGGAGAACTCGTTGTAGCCCACGCCCAGATCGGTGATCGTGTTGTAGTTCGACGTGCCCGAGCAGCCGGACTGGACCTCGTCGGAGTCCAGGATCCCGGGCGAGGTGCTCGGCGCGCTCCAGGTCGGGTCGACGTAGAGCGGATACGCCGGGGCGGCGGAACCGGAACCGGACCCCGAAGCGGATGACAACCGCGAGAAGTCGGAGTCCAAAGCGATGCCGGTCGCGGTCGGCGTCGCCTTCAGCGCGGCGCTGTGCGCACGCCGGCCCGGACCGGACGCGCTGGACACCGGAGCGTCGGTGGCCAGCGGATCGGTGTCGGCGCCGGCGGTTCCGGGCGCGGTGGCCGTCGCCGAGTCCCACATCGCGGCGGTCGGCGCGGACATGATCGCCGCCCCGGTCACGCTGTCCACGGCGTGCAGGTTGCCGCCCGGATCGGCCTGCAGGCGCAAGCCGGTCAGGCTGGTCTGGAACGACAGGTGCGCGGCCCGCGCCGCGGCTGCCGCGTCGTGGACGGTGAAGACCTCGCTGAACCCGCCTTCCCGGTCCACGGTCACGGTCAGGTCGATGCCCGGGTAGATCCCCGCATAGGTCGCGCTCGCGCCGTTCAGCGCCGGAGCCGGGAGGGCGACCGGCAAGGACAGCGCCATGGCGTGTCCGGCGTGGTCCGCGACCCGGATGACCGGGCCGGAGCCGCCGCCGGACAGCGTGAGGCTGTCCGCCGTCGCGACCGGGCTCAGCGTGCCGTCGGCGGCGCGCCGCAGCGTGGGATCCAGTGCGACCCAGTGCCCGGCGGCGTCCTTCGTCCTGGCCGGTTCGGTATCGGTGGCCACGGTGTAGGTGCCGTCTGCGTTCGCGGTCGTGGTGGAGGTCTCGGTCGTCAGGGCCCCGACGGCGACGGCTTTGCCGGAGGCGCGCGCCTGGAGCGAGGCGGCGGCCAGCGGATCGGCGGCGGCCGCGGCGCCGTGGGGGGTGGCCGCGGTCGACGAGGGTCCGGTACCGCCGGCCGCCGGCCCGGCGAAGGGCATGCCGGTACCGGCTGCGGCGACGCTCGGCATCGCCACCGCGGCGGAACAGACCGCCGCGGTGACCAGGCTTGCCAACCGGCGCCGGGGTTTGCTTGCATGAGGGGCGGAGCGAGTCAGCACTCTGGTAACTCCTGGTCGGATGAGGTTGGGACTTCCTCGGATCAGGCCTGGACGATAGTCAGCGCGCGCCTGGAGCCACCAGGAGTCGGGCCACAGGAAGATCCTGTGGC
Organism: Catenulispora sp. MAP12-49; assembly: GCF_041262705.1. Lineage (NCBI taxonomy): Bacteria > Bacillati > Actinomycetota > Actinomycetes > Catenulisporales > Catenulisporaceae > Catenulispora > Catenulispora sp. MAP12-49. The sequence goes on from NZ_JBGCCP010000054.1 coordinate 29,942, forward strand.
TGCCGCGCGAACCGATCGCCCGGGTCGTCCCCACCCCTTTTCCGAACCAGGGAGTGACCCATGATCGGGATGTCCCCTCCGCCGTCCGGCAGACGCCGGCACGCGCGATGGCGACACCGCCTCACCACCGTCGCGGCCGCGGGCGCCATGCTCGCCGGCAGCGGCCTGGGCCCGGCCCAGGCAGTAACGGCGGGCGCCGGCAAGCACTGGCAGCCGGTCGCCACGCAGAAGACGCCGTCGGTGCCCGGCCACGCCGGAGTGCCCGCCGGGCAGTCCGCGCCGTCCTCGACCGCGAACCACGGCGTGCCGCCGGTCGCCTACCGGGCGACGGCACCGGTCTGGCCGGCGGGTCAGGCTTCTGCGACGCTCGCCGCACCCGTCCCTCCCGCGGCGGGCGCGGCCGCCGAACCCAAGCCCAAGCCCGCGAGCGGATCCGGCGGACACCCCACGAGCCCGCCTGCCGACTCCTCACCGAACGCGGCGAATGCGTCGAACTCCGCCGGTCCGGCGACCAGACTCACCGGTCTGCCGGTGACCCTGGCCTCCGCCGGCGGCACCGCCGCCGCCACGGTCGCGTTCGCACCCCGCGCCGCCGTCACGGCGGCGGGCGTGGACGGCGTCATCCTCACCGTGTCCCGCACCGACGGCGGACGGACGGCCACCCCGGTCGATCTGTCGTTGGACTACAAGGGCTTCGCGACGGCGAGCGGCGGCGGTTACGCCGACCGCCTGACGCTGGTGGAGCTGCCGGCGTGCGCACTGACGACGCCGACCGTGCCGGCGTGCCGCGCGCAGACCCCGATCGCCGCCAAGAACGACACCGCGTCCGGCACGCTGTCGGCGCGGGTGGCCCTGTCCGCGACACCGATGGTGCTGGCCGCCTCGCCGCAGGCTTCCGGCGGCGTCGGCGACTACTCGGCGACCTCGCTGTCGCCCGAGGGCTCGTGGTCCAGCGGCGGCAACACGGGTTCGTTCGGCTACAGCTATCCGATCGCCGTGCCCCCGGCCTCCGGCGGCACGGCGCCCAGCGTCGCGCTGTCCTACGACTCGGGCAGCGTGGACGGCCGCACCTCGGTCACCAACGCCCAGGCCTCCTGGATCGGGGACGGCTGGGACTACTCGCCGGGCTTCATCGAGCGTTCCTACCAGCCGTGCTCCCAGGACGGCATCAAGAACTCCGGTGACGTGTGCTGGGCCGGCAACCAGGTCACCCTGAGCATGGCCGGACTGAGCGGGACCCTGATCCGCGACGACACCACCGGCGCCTGGCACTCCCAGTCCGACTCCGGCGACAAGGTGATCCCGCTGACCGGCGTCTCGAACGGGGCGTGGCAGGGCGAGGCGTGGGAGATCGTCGCCCCCGACGGCACGCGCTACTACTTCGGGCAGGACTATCTGCCCGGTGGCTCTGGCACCGACGCGGCGACGAACAGCGTGTGGACCCAGCCGGTCTACTGCCCCAAGTCCGGAGACGGCCCGCCCGCGGGCAGCTGCTACGACTCGGGCAAGGGCACCGGCTCGGTCGTCACCAACATGGCGTGGCGTTGGAACCTGGACTACGTCGTCGACCCGCACGGCAACCTGCACACGTACTCCTGGACGCCCGAGACCGACGAGTACGAGATGGGCTACGGCCAGAACAACAACAGCGGGAAGCTCACGTCCTACGACCGGGGCGGCTACCTGACCTCGATCGGCTACGGCTACTCGCTGTCCGCGGCGACCGCCGGCGCCAAGCCCGCCGAGACCGTGACGTTCGGCGTCGACGAGCGCTGTCTGACCAGCTCGTCGTTCACGAACTGCGCGAACTCCAACCTGAGCTCGACCACCGCCGGGAACTGGCCGGACGTGCCGTTCAACCAGATCTGCACGGACAAGACCACCTCGTGCGCCAACTACTCCCCGACATACTTCACCACCAAGCGTCTGACCTCGATCAGCACCGCGGTCCTGGTCGGCTCGGGGTACCAGCCGGTGGACAGCTACACGCTGTCCCAGTCCTTCCCGGCGCCGCAGGCCGGCCTGGTCCCGGCCGGATCCAGTGTCAGCGCCTCGAATCCCGGGGACGGCACCGTCGCCGTGATGTGGCTGGACTCGATCCAGCGCACGGGTCTGGACACCCTCGGCGGCGGCGCGGCCGCGCCGCCGCTGCCGAAAACCGTGTTCACCGCCGACGAGATGCCCAACCGGGTCGACGGGAACACCACCGGGGCGGCGGCGCTGTACCGGCCGCGGCTGACGGAGATCACCACCGACTCCGGGGCGCAGACCGTCATCGCCTACAGCTCGTCGCAGTGTTCGCGGACGGGCAACAAGCTGCCCGCTTCGCCGGACGCCGACACGATGAACTGCTATCCGCAGTACTGGACTCCCAACGGCGCCCAGAACCCGGTCCTGGACTGGTTCACCACCTACCAGGTCACCTCCGTCACGGTGAACGATCTGGTGGCACCCAGGGCCTGGAACGAGGCGTCGGTGACCTCGTACAAGTACGACGGCGCCGCCTGGCACCGCGACGACTCGCCGCTGACGCCCTCGGCCCAGCGGACCTGGGACCAGTTCCGCGGGTTCCGCACGGTCACCGCGACCACCGGCGCGTCCTCGGTCCAGTCCACGCCGACCCAGACCGTGACGACCTTCCTGCAGGGCATGGACGGCGACGTCCAGGCGTCCGGGGCCAAGCGCAGTGTCAGCGTCACCGACTCCGTCGGGGACACGGTCACCGACGACAACTGGCTGGCCGGCCAGCTCCTGGAGAAGGACAGCCTGCTCGGCGTCGGCGGCGTGGCACAGAACAAGGAAGTCGGCGGCCCCTGGACCTTCGCCCAGACCGCCTCGGAATCGCAGGCCTCTTCCATGCCGGCGCTGGTCTCCCGCATGCCGGCGGGTTCCACCGACCGCAAGTACCAGCTCTGGCACGACGGCACCTGGGAGCAGTCCAAGCTGGCGGTGACCTACAACGCCCAGGCGCAGCAGGCCACCTCGGACACGACCTACTCCGGGCCCTCGGCGCTGCCGGAACAGTGCACCACCACCAAGTACGCCGCGAACGCCGCGGCGAACATGGACACCTACCCCGACGAGTCCCTGACGGTCACCGGCTCCTGCTCGACCAAGCCGTCGGCGGCCACCACCCAGTCGGACACGCTGACGTTCTACGACGGCTCGTCCACGCTGGGCTCGCTGGGCTCGACCGGCGACGCGACCACGACCCAGAAGGCCGCGTCCTACACCACCGCGGGCGCGCCGGTGTACGTCACGACGGCCAAGTCCCAGTACAACTCCTACGGTCAGGTCACCTCGGCGACCGACGCCGACGGCAACACGACCGGTACCGCCTACAGCGTTCCGGGCGCCGCGTCCGACACGGTGACCGTCACCAATCCGATGGGCTGGGTCACGAAGCAGATCCTGGACCCCGGCCGGGGACAGCCGGTCTCCAGCACGGACGTCGACAACGAGCTGACCACCAGGACCTATGACGGTCTGGGCCGGGTCACCGCGGTGTGGTCGCCGCTGCACAGCCAGGCCGCCAAGGCTCCGGCGGACTACAAGTACGCCTACGCCCTGACCGGAACGGCGCCGACCGCCGTCACGACGTCCACGCTGCGCGACGACGGCTCCTACGGGAACGTCATCGCGCTGTACGACGGGCAGCTGCGGCAGATCCAGCAGCAGGGCGACACCGCCGACGGCGAGGTCGGCCGGCTGATCACCGACACCCACTACAACTCGCTGGGCCAGAAGGTGAAGACCACCGACTCCTACTACGACAAGACCACGGCGCCCGGCGCCGCCGTCTTCGTCCCGGCGAACGACTCGGTCGTACCGGCCGAGACCGAGACGCTGTACGACGGGATGGGACGCGCGGCGCAGGCCCTGACCGTCGCGTTCGGGGTGAACCAGTACTCGACGCTGACCGGCTACCGGGGCACCGACGAGACCGACACCACCCCGCCCGCCGGCGGCACCGCGACCAGCAGCTTCCTCGACGCCGCCGGCAACGTGGACGCGACCTGGTCCTACCGGACCGCCACCCCGACCGGCAACGCGGCCGACGCCGAGACGAACAGCCGCGTGTTCACCCCGGCCGGGAAGCCCGCGACCATCAAGGACGCGGCCGGCGACACCTGGTCGTACGGCTACAACCTGCTCGGGCAGAACACCAGCGTGTCCGACCCGGGAACCGGGACGGCCACGTCGGTCTACTCCACCGGCGGAAACCTGCTGAGCCGGACCGACGCGAACGGAGACCAGCTCTCGTACGTCTACGACGCCATGAAGCGGAAGACGGCCGAGTACAACACCACCGGCGGCGCTGCCGAGACCGCCGCAGACCAGATCGGCGCGTGGGCCTACGACACCCTGGCCAAGGGCCAGCCCACGTCGTCGACCACCTACACCGACGGCGCCGGCGACGCGGCGAACACCTGGACCGAGACCGTCGCCGGATACACGGCGAAGTACCAGCCGACCGGCGAGGTGGTCACCGTGCCGTCCTCGCAGGGCGCACTGGCCGGCACGTATCAGGACTCGAGCCAGTACACGGCCCAGACCTCGCTGCTCGCGGGCACGCACTACTCCGCGGAGGGAAACCTGCCCAAGGAACAAGTGAACTTCGGCTACACGCCCAGCGGACTGCTGTCGAGCTACGGCAGCCCGTACGCCGCGCTGAACACGGTGACCTACAGCCCGCTGGGCCAGGTGCTGCAGACCGACTACGGCCCCAACGGCGAGCAGTACGACCGCACCGTGACCTACGACCCGGCGACCAAGCGCATGCTGACCACCACGGACTCGCTGCAGACGCTCAGCAAGCCGATGCAGTCCGTGGCCTACACCTACAACCAGGCCGGCGCGATCACCGCCGAGAGCAACTCGGTCACCGGGTCCTCGACCCCTGACACCCAGTGCTTCGGCTACGACCAGCTGAACGAGCTGACCAGCGCGTGGACCGACTCCGGCGGCCTCACCCAGACCTCGCCGGCGACCAACGCGCAAGTCGACGGCGTCGGCGGCTGCACCGACAGTGCACCGGCGGCGGGCAAGGTCACCAGCGGGCCCGCGCCGTACTGGCAGTCGTACTCCTACGACGCCCTCGGCGACCGGATCGGCGAGACCAGCCACGACACGTCGGTGACCTCGAACACGAACACGGTCACGCAGACCCTGGCCTACAACGCCTACAACGCCTCGACCGGCACCACCACCGCCGCCTCCACCCCGGACGCGGTGCAGTCGGTGACGACATCCGGAGCGTCCGGCTCGACCACCGCCCCCTACACCTACTACCCGAACGGAGAGACCCAGAGCCGCCCCGGACAGGCCTTCACCTACAACGCGATGGGGCTCACCCAGTCGGTGAAGAACACCGGCACCGGCGTGGCCAGCACGTACACCTACGACGCGGACGGCACGCTGCTGCTGCAGAGCGACCCGGCCGCGGCACAGAACGTGCTGTACCTGCCGTGGGGCGAGCAGATCACGCTGAGCACGCCGGGGAACACCGTCTCCGGTCTGCGCTACGTCAGCAACAGCCCCGACGGCGTGTCCGTGGTGCACTCCTCGGCCGGCACCGTGGGCTACGAGCTGACCAACACCAACGGCACCGCGACAGCCGAGGTCAACGCCTCGAACCTGACGTACAGCCTGAGGTACTACGACCCGTTCGGGCAGCAGCGGGGCACCGCGCCGGCGAGCTGGCCGGATCAACGCGCGTACCTGGACCAGCCCAGCGATCCGACCAGCGGCCTGGACATGTTCGGCGCCCGACAGTACGACCCGGTCACCGGCCGGTTCCTGAGCGTCGACTCGATCCAGGAGAACACCGACCAGCGGCAGCTGAACGGGTACTCCTACGCCGGCGACAACCCGGTCAACGGGTCGGACCCGACGGGGACCATGCTGGCGTGCGAGGACGGCCCCGGCGGGATCTGCTACTACCCGAAGCCGAAGCCGCCGACGACGAGCAGCTCTTCCTCCAGCTCGTCCTCGGACTCCGGCGACTCCGGCGACGGCGGGGAGGACCCGTTCTTCCCGATCTACGAGAAGGTCCGTTCCTACGTCGAGCAGAACCTGGCGCCGCTGGACGCCATAGCGTTCGACAAGATCCTCGAACTGGCCCAGGACAAGGCATCGGAGACCCAGGTCCTGAACACCATCGACCGGATGCTGGAGATCACGGACGCGCTGAAGATGGGCAAGCTCGCCGACGGGATCGACACGATCCTGCAGGCGACGCACTTCGACAGCCTGGTCGCGGTCACCCGGGAGGGGACTCCGTTCCTGGCCGCCAGCCGGACGACGGCGGTCCTGGGCCTGGTCGCCGACTACGGCGACGTCGTCCTGCCGCCGGACAAGGGCGTGGCGGGCTGGGTGGACCGCGGCGCCGGCGCGGTCAACGGCGGCCTGCTCATGGCGAACATGGTCGTCGACGAGATACCGGTCGCCGGCGAGGTCATGATGATCGGCACCGGTGTCTATCTCGGCGGCGACTACCTCTACCACCACTGGAAGCCGTTCCACGACGTCGTGAACGACGTCGGGCACGGCGTGTCGAGCTTCTTCGGCTCGTTGTTCGGCGGTGGTCCCAGTTCCAGCGACGCCCCGCCCAAGCCGCAGTGGCCCAACGGCTGCGGCGGCTAGCGGTCATCGGTACGGCTGACTGACGGAGCCCGGCGGCGCACCATCGCGCCGCCGGGCTTCACCGGTATCGCAGAGGTCTCAGAACATCCGGTCTCAGAACAACCAGTCTCAGAACAAACGGGAACTCGGGTCGTCCATCCCGCGCAGCACCTCGTAATCCAGCACCGCGCACTCGATCCCGCGGTCCCCGGCCAGCACCCGCGCCTGCGGCTTGATCTCCTGCGCCGCGAACACGCCGCGGACCGGGGCGAGCAGCGGGTCGCGGTTGAGGAGTTCCAGGTAGCGGGTCAGCTGCTCGACGCCGTCGATCTCGCCGCGGCGCTTGATCTCCACGGCGACGTGGGCGCCGTCGGCGTCGCGGGCCATGATGTCCACCGGGCCGATGGCGGTCGGGTACTCGCGGCGGACCAGGGTCCAGCCGGTGCCCAGGGTCTCGATCTGGTCGGCGAGCAGTTCCTGCAGGTGCGCCTCGACGCCGTCCTTCTGCAGGCCGGGGTCGACGCCGAGGTCGTGGCTGGAGTCCAGTTCGATGTCCCGCAGGGTGATCACCAGGCGCTCGCCGGCCTTGTTGGTGACGGTCCAGACCAGGCCGCCGTCCTCGTCGCCGGCGGTCTCCTTGAGCACGCAGGGCGGCGACATCCAGTTGAGCGGCTTGTAGGCGCGGTCGTCGGCGTGGATCGAGACGCTGCCGTCGTTCTTCACCATCAGCAGCCGCTTGGCCTCCGGAAGGTGCGAGGACAGACGGCCGGCGTAGTCGACGGTGCAGTGGGCGATGACGATGCGCATGGGATCGGAGCCTATCAACGGGAAAGCGGTGCGCCGTGCATCCGGGCTGCCGTGGGTGACTGGACGACTACCGGGCCGGCCTGCTGCCTGCGCGCATCGGCCGCAGGTGTCGGCCGCGCGCCGGGGGCCGTCAGCCCGACGGTTCCTCAACGGCACCTCTGCGCTTCCTGCGTTCCAGGAACAGTTCCAAAGACGCGTCGATGTTCTCGGCGACGAGTTCGTCCTCCTCCGCGGCGATCAGCTCCCGCATCCGCGCGACGTCGTCCTCGGCGCCCGGGAGATCGAAGACGGTGTAGCCGGCGGCGTTGCGGACGTCGGAGTCGAAGTCCTCCGCGGCCAGCCGGATCAGCGCCGCGCGGACGGCGGCCACGGGGTCGCCCTGCGGTATGTAGGCGATCGGCAGGACCCGGATGGCCTCGATACGGACCAGATCGTCCTCGGAGGCGTCGGCCGCCACCGCCAACAGAAACGGAGTCAGCACCGTCGCGTCGCCGTCTTCGGGCACGAACAACCGCAGGGCGGCGCGGCGCGCGTCCGCCGACCGCGCGGAATGGCCGGCGATCAAGTTGAGCGCGCGGGCCGAGGGCGACTGGTTCATTACTCGATGTTCCCACGAGGCAGACACAGAGCTTCCCCTATCGCAGTACTAGTCCCGCATACGCACATCGCCGTAACCCGTTCTCGCAGTTGCCGCTATCATTCAGCTCGACACGCTGCTAACCCGCACTCATGTCCGTCACGGCAGGGGCGTGGAGGGGAGCACGCATACGCCTCGTCGATAGTGTCGATGGGCGCCGTTTCGACGCGAGGAGTCGCAGACCGATGAGTTTCATAGCCAAGTGCCTCGAGATCACCGAGAAGAGCTTCGAGGGCACGGTCGAGCAGCTGGAGGAGTGGAGCGCCCACCGGCACGGCGCGAAGCTGTTCATGAAGCTGGGCATCGCCTACTACGCCGAGCAGCGCCTGGAAGGCCACCACGAGCCGGTCGAGCGCATCCTGGACGCCCTGGACGGCCACGCCGCCGAGCACGGCGAGACCGGCATCGACCACCTGCGCGCCACGCACGAGGTGCTGGGCCGGGAATTCGCCGGGGAGCACCACCCGGACGCCATCGCGGAGAAGGAAGCCGCCGCCAAGGCCGACGCCTGATTCACGCGGTGAATTCGGGCTCGAATAACAGTTCAACAGACGGGCCAACAAATCGGCGCCGTTCCTGAGGGAAATCCCTTAGGAACGGCGCCGATTCGCGTCTGGCGGCGAGGGAGTCCGCTCAGACCGCGACCGATCCGGCACGCCGGATCTCTTCGACGATGGTGTGCAGGATCTGCGTGATACCGAAATCCTTCGGCGTGAACACCGCGGCGACGCCCGCCTCGCGCAGCGCTCGCGCGTCGGCGTCGGGGATGATGCCGCCGACCACCACGGGCACCGATCCGGCCCCGGAGGCCCGCAGTTCCTTCAGCACTTCCGGCACCAGTTGCAGATGCGAGCCGGACAGCACCGAGAGCCCGACGCAGTGCACGTCCTCGGCCACCGCGGCCGCCGCGATCTGCGCCGGCGTCAGCCGGATCCCCTGGTAGACGACCTCGAAACCGGCGTCGCGGGCGCGCACCGCGATCTGCTCGGCGCCGTTGGAGTGGCCGTCCAGCCCGGGCTTGCCGACCAGCAGCCGCAGCCGCCGGCCGAGCTCCTCAGAGGCCTGATCCACCTCGCGGCGCAGCTCCGCCAGCTCCTCCGACGGGATCGCGGTCCCGGTGGAACCCGAGACGCCGGTGGGCGCCCGGAACTCGCCGAAGACCTCGCGCAGCACACCGGTCCACTCCCCCGTGGTCACCCCGGCGCGCACGCATTCAAGCGTCGCGTCCATCAGGTTGGCGTCGGTGGCGGCCTCGCGGCGCAGCCGGTCCAGCGCGGCGTCCACCGCCGCGCCGTCCCGCTGCTCCTTCCACTCCTTCAGCGCCGCCACGGCGTGCTGCTCCACGGCCGGGTCGACGGTCTGGATCGCGGCGTCCAGGTCGGCGGTCAGCGGGCTCGGCTCGGTCTCGGTGAACTTGTTGACGCCCACGACCGTCATCTCGCCGGACTCGATCTTCGCGCGCCGCTCGGCGTGCGCGCCGACCAGCTGCGCCTTCAGATAGCCGGACTCCACGGCCGCCACGACGCCGCCGAGCTCCTGGATGCGCTCGATCTCCGCCCAGGCGGCGGCGGCGATCTCGTCGGTCTTGGCCTCGACCACCTTCGAGCCGGCGAACAGGTCCGGGTACTCCAACAGGTCCGACTCGTAGGCCAGCACCTGCTGCATGCGCAGCGACCACTGCTGGTCCCACGGCCGCGGCAGGCCCAGCGCCTCGTTCCACGCCGGCAGCTGCACGGCGCGGGCCCGCGCGTCCTTGGACAGCGTGACGGCCAGCATCTCCAGCAGGATCCGCTGCACGTTGTTCTCCGGCTGGGCCTCGGTCAGCCCCAGGGAGTTGACCTGGACGCCGTAGCGGAAACGGCGCAGCTTCTCGTCGGCGACGCCGTAGCGCTCGCGCGTGATGCGGTCCCAGAGCGCTGAGAAGGCCCGCAGCTTGCACATCTCCTCGACGAAGCGCACGCCGGCGTTGACGAAGAACGAGATGCGCCCGACCACCTGGCCGAAGTCCTCCGGGGCCACCTGCCCGGAGTCGCGCACGCCGTCGAGCACGGCGATGGCCGTGGACAGCGCGTAGGCGACCTCCTGCACCGGCTGCGCGCCGGCCTCCTGCAGGTGGTAGGAGCAGATGTTGATCGGGTTCCACTTCGGCAGGTTCGCCACCGTGTAGGCGATGGTGTCGGTGATCAGCCGCAGCGAGGGGCCGGGCGGGAAGACGTAGGTCCCGCGCGACAGGTACTCCTTGACGATGTCGTTCTGCGTGGTGCCGGCCAGCGCGGCGACGTCGGCACCCTGCTCCTCGGCGGCAACCTGGTACAGCGCCAGCAGCCACATGGCCGGGGCGTTGATGGTCATCGAGGTGTTCATCCGCTCCAGCGGGATGCCGTCGAACAGCGCGCGCATGTCGCCCAGGTGCGAGACCGGCACGCCGACCTTGCCGACCTCCCCGCGGGCCAGGATCGAGTCCGGGTCGTAGCCGGTCTGCGTGGGCAGGTCGAAGGCGACCGACAGCCCGGTCTGGCCCTTCGCCAGGTTCCGGCGGTACAGGGCGTTGGACTCGGCCGGGGTGGAGTGGCCGGCGTAAGTCCGCATCACCCAGGGGCGGTCTGGCTCAGAAGAGCTCTTCGGGCCGGAAGAACTGCCGCGCTCGGTCACGGGGGCTCCCAAGGTGGATGGTGTCGCCGCCCGGCAGGGTCGGGTCGGCGCCTTGGTCCGGAGCCTACTGACGGGTAACAGGAGTGTCACCGGTGACCTTGCGCACACCGGCGCGCGGCGCGCCGGAACACTTATATCTCGATATCAAGCTTCTTGACATCGAGTGATCTTCTGCGTCACACTCCAGGAGGACCTGCAGGGCTGACGCTAGGGGTGGGACATGGGGTGGCGCAGGAGCCAATCAGGGAGCGGTGGCATCGGAGCCGGCGGCACGGGGCGCCGGACCGGTGCGTCCGCGGCCGCCGGAACGGCTCCGAAGCGCACCGGGACCATCGCGCAGCTGCGTAACCCACCTGGCGGACACGACGCCCGCCTGATGCTCGCGGCGCTGTTCCTGGACCGGGTCGGCAACGGCGTCTGGTCCTCGGCGCTGGTGCTCTACCTCACCGTCGTGGCCCACCTGAGCGCGGGTCAGATCGGCGCACTGCTGGGCGTGGCCGGGCTCGTGGGCATCGCCGGACCACCGATCGTGGGCCAGCTGGCCGAGCGCCACCCGGTGCGCACGATCCTGGTGGCCTGCCACCTGATCAGGGTGCTGACGCTGTGCGCGGTGCCGCTGTGCCACGGTTTCGTGGCGCTGCTGGCGGTCACGACGGCGACCACGCTGTGCGACCGCGGCTCGAAGACGATGGAGATCGTGTTCGCCGGCCAGGCCGCCGGGGACCGGCGCACGACGTACCGCGCGCTGTCGCGGGTGGTGATGAACGCGGCGTACGCGCTGGGCGCGGGGCTCTCGGCGATCGCCGTGGCCCTGGGGACGACGCGGGTGTACGAGATCGTCGTGGTGCTCGACGGGTTGTCGTACCTGGCGATCGCGGCCATCGTGATACGGACGAGCAAGCGGGCGCCGGTGCGCGCGACCGCGGGCACGAAGACGGCGAAGGCGCGCGGCCGCAATCCCTGGCGCGATCCGGGCTACCTGCTGTTCGTCGTGCTGGACGTCTTCCTGAACCTGGACGACACGATCCTGACGGTCGGCATCCCGCTGTGGGCCGTGACCCGCACCGACGCGCCGCACGCGGTGATCCCGGCCGTCATGGTGATCAACACCCTGATGTGCGTCTTCCTGCAGATGCCGGTCACGGCCCGGGTGGCCGGCGCCCGGTCCGCGGCGCGGGCGGCGTGCTGGTACGGCGTGGGGCTGCTCGCCGGCTGCGCGCTGATCGCGGCCAGCGGCCACGGCGGCGCCACGGTCGAGGCGGTGACGCTGCTGGCCGCGGCGGTGGTCCTGACCGGCGCCGAACTGGTGCGCTCGCTGGTGTCGTGGGAGCTGGCGGTGTCGCTGGCGCCGGCCGACGCTCAGGCCTCGTACCTGGGCGTCGCCGGGATGGCGCAGGCGGTCGAGCGCTCCGGAGGGCCGGTGGTGCTCTCGACGGCCGTCCTGGCGGCGGGCCCGGTCGGCTGGCTCGGTCTCGGTACGGTGGTGACGGGGCTGGGCGTCGTACAGCGGGTGGCGAGCCTGCGGCGGCTGGACCGCGATCAGCCCGCGGCCCTCCAGTCGGTCTCCAGCATGGCCATCACGTAGGCGTCGAACCACTCGCCGTCCCAGAACAGCGCCTCGCGCTTGGTTCCTTCGAGCACGAAGCCGGCCTTCTCGTACACATGCCGGGCGCGCGGGTTGAACGGGTACACGTCGAGCTCGACGCGGTGGATCCCGACCGTCTCGAACGCGTGCCGCAGCACCAGGCGCGTGGCCTCGGTGCCGTAGCCGCGCCCGAAGGCGCGCGGGCCGACCAGCGAGATCCGGAAACCGCAGGAGCGGTTGTCGACGCTCAGGTCGTTCAGCACCACCTCGCCGACGTAGGTCCCGGTGGCGTTCTCGACGATGGCCAGGTCCAGGCGGTCGTCGTGCTCGCCGCGGGTGGCGTACCACCGCCGCGCCACCTCGGGGTCGGGTTCGGCGCGGGTGGCGGTCAGCCGGGAGCTCTCCGGATCGGCCAGCAGTTCCAGCAGACCCGGGGCGTCCTCGACGCTCACCGGGCGCAGAGTGACCAGGTCGCCGGGCAGGATCGGCTTCTCAGCGAACGGAAGAGTCATGATCGCGATCCTGGCAGCACGAAGCCGCGACGGCCGCCGATTTTTCGCGGCGGCAGCCGCGGCCTCATAGCCAGGCGAACCAGCGTGTATCAGTAGCTGTAGAAGCCCTTGCCCGACTTGCGACCGAGGTCACCGGCCGTGACCATGCGGTTCAGCAGCTCCGGCGGGCTGAACTTCTCGTCCTGGGTCTCGGTGTAGATGTTCCGCGTCGCGTTGCGCAGGATGTCCACGCCGGTCAGGTCGGTGGTCGCCAGCGGGCCCATGGCGTGGCCGAAGCCCAGCTTGCAGGCCAGGTCGATGTCCTCGGCGGTGGCCACGCCCGACTCGTAGAGCTTGACCGCCTCGACCACCAGCGCGGCGATCAGGCGGGTGGTGACGAAGCCGGCGACGTCGCGGTTCACCACGATGCAGGTCTTGCCGACCTCCTCGGCGAAGGCGCGGGCCTTGGCCAGCGTCTCGTCGGAGGTCTTGTAGCCGCGGACCAGCTCGCACAGCTGCATCATCGGGACCGGGGAGAAGAAGTGGGTGCCGACCACGTCCTGCGGACGGGAGGTGACCGCCGCGATCTGGGTGATCGGGATCGCCGAGGTGTTGGTGGCCAGGACCGCGCCGGGCTTGGCCAGCTTGTCCAGCTCGCGGAAGATCTCCTGCTTGACCTCGACGTTCTCGAACACCGCCTCGACGATCACGTCCGCGTCGGCGACCGCCTCGGCCAGCTCGGTGGTCGCGGTGATGCGGCCCATCGCGGCCTCGACCTCCTCGGCGGTGTAGCGGCCCTTGGAAGCGAACTTCTCCAGCGAGGCGCGGATGCCGTCGACGCCGCGCTTGAGGGCCGCGTCGGTCACGTCGCGGATCGCCACCTCGTACCCGGCGGCCGCGGCCACCTGCGCGATCCCCGAACCCATCAGACCGGCGCCGATGACGGCCAGCTTCTTCGACACTGCGCTACCTCATGCTTCACAAGGGGTGATTTGCTTGGACGTCCAAAAAGATAACTCGGACGCGGCCGCACCCGGCGTGGGCGGGGGCGTAATGCTCATCACGGGCAGGGCTCATCACGGGTAGGGGTCGGGGTCCGGCTCCCGCTCGATCTGCGCGCCCAGCGAGCGCAGCTGCGTCACCAGGCCCTGATACCCGCGGTCGATGTGCCGGACGTCGGACACCGTGGTGTGGCCGTCGGCGACCAGCCCGGCCAGCACCAGCCCGGCCCCGGCCCGGATGTCGGTGGCCCGCACCGGGGCCCCGGACAGCCGCTCGACGCCGCGCACGATCGCGTGGTGGCCCTCGGTGCGCACCGAGGCGCCCAGGCGCGCCAGCTCCTGCAGGAACACGAAGCGCGCGTCGAACAGGTTCTCGGTGACCATCGAGGTGCCCTCGGCGATCGAGTTCATCGCGGCGAACAGCGGCTGCAGGTCGGTGGCGAAGCCCGGGTAGGGCAGCGTGATGATGTCCACGGCCTTGGGGCGCCGGTCCATGCTCACCCGGAAGCCGGTCTCGTCCGGCAGCACCGTCGCGCCGGCCAAAGTCAGCTTGTCCAGCGCGATCTCCAGGTGCGCGGCGTTGCCGCCGTCGATCCGCACGTCGCCGCGGGTCATGGTGGCCGCGACCGCGAACATGCCGGCCACGATCCGGTCGGCGACCACCTGGTGCGGCGAGGGCGCCGGACTCAGGGTGTCCACACCCTCGATGACCAGCGTGGAGCTGCCCGCCCCGTCGATCTTGGCACCCATCGAGGCCAGCAGCGCGCAGATGTCGACGATCTCCGGCTCGCGCGCGGCGTTGTCGATGACCGTGGTCCCCTTGGCCAGCACCGCGGCCATCAGGATGTTCTCGGTGGCCCCCACGCTCGGGAAGTCCAGCAGGATGCTGGACCCGGTCAGGCCCCCGGGCGCCGAGGCGACCAGGAAGCCGTGCTCCTGGGAGATGTCCGCGCCGAGCCGCTCCAGGCCGTCGATGTGCATGTCCAGACCGCGCGAGCCGATGGCGTCACCGCCGGGGTAGGACACCTTGGCCTCGCCCTGCCGCGCCAGCAGCGGCCCCAGCACGCAGATCGACGCCCGCAGCCGGCGCACCAGGTCGTAGTCGGCCTCGGTACCCGGATCGGCCGGCACGTCGATGACGATGGCCGACCCCTTCTGCGGCCCGTCCTCCCGCTCCGGCCCGGGCTCCCAGTCCAGGCGGACATCACAGCCCAGCCGGCGCAGCAGCTCGGCCATCAGCTCGACGTCCAGGATGCGCGGGACGCCCCGCAGCTCGGTCCGGCCCTCGGCCAGCAGCGCGACCGCCATCAGCTTCAGCGCGCTGTTCTTGGCGCCGCACACGGCGATCTCGCCCGCCAGGCGGGCCCCTCCGGCAACTTTGAAACGCTCCACGACCGGCCATCCTGGCACACTCCGCTACCGCCTCCGGGTGACCGGCAGGCAACCTGCGGCTTTCGATTCGCGTCTTCGTAGTCGCCATGGACACCTGGGACAACGCGCGGCCTGACCGTGATGAGCCGATCGGCGCCTCCTCGGCGATCTCCGAGGGGAGGTCGGCGGGGGCTGGGCGGGGGGCTGGGACGGAGGCTGGGCCGCAGACCGGGCGGGAGACCGGGCCGCAGGCCGAGCTGGAGGCCGGGCCGCATGCCGGGCGGGAGGCCGGGCGGGAGGCCGGGCGGGAGGCCGGGCGGGAGGCCGGGCCGCAGACCGGGCCGCGGACCGAGCCGGATCTACGCCGGGCGCTGAACCTGATCGCCGACCACTACTCCTCGGCGCCCCAGGGCGACCTGTTCCCTGAGGTGATGGCCCGGGCCACGCGCATCCGTCGGCGCCGCCGCGCGATGCGTGCGGGCGCCGCGACCGCGGTGCTGGTCGTGGCGGCGGTGCTCGGGCCGTCGGTCGCCTCGCAGTTGGGGATGCACGGCGGCGCCGCCTCGGCCGCGCCGCCGCCGTCCGCGATCGTGGACCTGACCAGCGCCTATCCAGTGCCGGCGGCGGCGCAGGGGGACGACGCGGTAGCGACGCCGACGCAGCCAGCGAACGCGCTGACGTGGCCGAGCCGGGGGGCGGCGGTGCCGGCGCAGGCGGTGGATGTCGCGAAGTCGTACTTGCTGGACCATGTCGAGCACGCTTCGGCAGCGGTGCCCACGGCACCCGCCACGCCGACGACGCCCACGACGACCGCGACGGTCACGACGCTGTGGGCGCAGGTTGATGAGGACACCACCGTGGCGACACCCACGGCGGCACCGACCGCGGCACCGACCGGGCACGGTGTGCCGTCGAAGGCGCCGTCGAAGGCCGTGTCGCAGAAGGCGCACAAGACCTGGCTGTACGTCATGCAGGGCTGGACGAACGGGCCCGACGGCACGCCGTCCTCGGCCCAGCTCCTGGTCGGCGACTACACGCAGACCGAGACGCAGGCCGGCAAGGCGTCCAGCATGTCGGTGTACGCGACGCCGGTGACGTTCACCCACGCCCGGCCCGGCTCGTCCGACGACGCCGACGACACGCAGCAGATCGCGGAGCTGTCGGTGTGGCTGCCGCAGAGCAACCGGCTGGTGGTCCTCGGCACGCCGCAGACCGAGACGGTGCTGTACGCGAAGACCGGCGGCGACCTGATCCCGGAGAAGACCGATGACGGCGTCGCGGTGTTCCCCCGCACCAGGCAGCTGGTGAAGGGGCGGTACGCGGACGCGATTCAGGTACGCGACGCGAAGAACGTCGCACTGACGCCGCCGAGGGCTTGGAGCGCCGCGGACTTCGCGCTGGACGGGGCGATGAGCTTGTGGAGCAGCGGGAGCGGGGAGTGGGGGACGGTGCCGGCGCGGGCTGGCGGCGGGGGTGCGGGTGCGGCGCGGCCTAGTCCGGATTCGACGACGGGGCCTGGCGTGGGGGTGTCGGGGGCGGGGTCCGGGTCGGTGTCAGGGTCGGCAGGGTCGGGGCCGGCAGGGTCGGCTTCGGGGTCGGCTTCGGGGGCGCGGCCCAAGCCGACGGTCGTCTCGACTCCGAGTGGTGGCAGCGCGAGCGGTGGCAGCGCGTCTACGGGGCCGTCCAGCGCCGTCCCCTGATTCCGGGGCAGCCCCGGCAGGCAGCAGTGGTGCTGCGGGGCTCTCAAGCTCCTTCTGAGGGCGCGGCAGGCGCCTACTGAGGGCGGTCCGGCAGGCGCGCCTACCGCTCCGAACCCCGCAGCCGCCTCGGCGGCAGGGGGGTACCGCCCTAGCGCTCGCCCCCCGGCACCCACAGGACGTCGCCGTCGCCGCCGTGCGAGTCGGTGTTCGCCACCCGAGCCAGGATGAATAGCAGGTCCGACAGCCGGTTCAGGTACTTGACCGCCAGCGGGTTCACCGCGTCGCCGTACTCCTCGACCGCGGCCCAGGCACTGCGCTCGGCACGCCGCACCACGGTGCGCGCGACGTGCAGCTGCGCGGCGACCACGGTGCCGCCGTTGAGGATGAAGGAGCGCAGCTTGGTGAGCGTCTCGTTCCACTCGTCGCAGGCCGCCTCGAGGCGCTCGACGTACTCCGGCTCGATGCGCAGCGGCGGGTACTCGGGGTTCTCGGCCGGCGGCGTGCTCAAGTCGGCGCCGAGGTCGAAGAGCTCGTTCTGGACACGCAGCAGCAGGGTCCTGATCCCGTCGTGCATCATGCCGAGGTCGTTCTTCGCGAAGGCCACGGCCAGGCCGATCGCCGCGTTGGCCTCGTCGACATCGGCATACGCGGCCAGCCGCGCGTCGGTCTTGCGCACCCGGCTCAGGTCGCCGAGAGCGGTCGTGCCGTCGTCGCCGGTGCGGGTGTAGATGCGGGTCAGGTTCACCATGGGGGACACGGTAGTGGCTGGGTACGGCCGGTGCATGGTGGTGGGGTGGGGATTGTGGGCGGTGTCACCTGGGGTGGGACGGCTGGGGCGGCGGCGGTTTTGTGGGAGCGGCTTTCGGGGGCGGCTGCGGTCGGGGTTGGGCTTCAAGAGCTTTTTACGGCTTCGCGCACGGTTTGCGGAATCCGCTGGTGGCGCGGTTCGGTGGAGCGACGCGAGCAGCGCTGGCGGCCGGCGGTCATGGCTGGGCAAGGGTGCGCGCCGGTCCAAGTCACTGCGCACGCGTTTGGTCTGGCGGGCGTCTGCCGCGTTTGGTGGGTGCCTAAGATCAAAGGCAGGTGCCTCCGGCGGGCGCTCTACAGCGGGGGGGCGCCCCCTGCGGACCTCCTGCAACCGGCGGCCCGCGACTGTTCGGCTTTGTCTTCGTGCGTGGGCGCGTTGCGTTGTTCGGTGGCGGTGCTGCTTGTGGTCGCCAGTGTTCCGGGTCCCCCGAACACAACCCCCTCTGTGGGGTGCGTGCCGCACTCCGGCTGCGCGGCGCGCGGGTCGCCGCTCAGCTCACCCGCGAGATGTCCCAGCCGGGGGGTGCCGCCTCCACCCAGGTCAGGAAGGCCATCATCGACTCCGTCGACATCGCCAGCTCCACTACGCGGCCGGCGGCTGAGCACTCCAGGACTGCCCAGCCGGGGAGCAGGGTGCGGGTTTCCTCGCCGGCGGCGTCGCGGCGGGCCACGACGTCGAACCCCCGGCGAGCCAGGCTCGTGCGGGGGCGCGGGGAGTAGCTGAAGACGCGGTAGAGGTCCACCGTCTGGTCGCCGTAGCGGCCGACGGCGAAGGACCAGCCGGAGGCGTCGCCGGGGGTGGGGAGGGGGCCGAAGCGGACTGCGCAGTCGAAGGCTCCGCCGCCGCGGCGGATCAGGTGGCGGCGCATCGGGATGAATGCCACCGACAGACAGAGCACCACAAAGCAGACGGCCAGGACCTCGACAGCGCTGAGCATTTACGAAAGCTCCTCACCGTCGGGTCCTGGCCGCATCTACGTGTACCTCAGGGCCCTCAGTGTCCTGCGCCCACGGAGGCGTCGCCGGATACGCGCAGCTGCGCCTCGGCGAAGCGGAGGTCCGCTTGGGCCTGGTCGCGGGCTGCGGTGTCCTCGCCGGCTGCGTCCTCGGCCGCGCGGGCCGAGGCTGCCAGGTCCTTGGCCGCCGCCAGGTCGATCTCGGACGGGAGCAGGACGCTCTCGGCCAGGATCGACACGTCGTCGCGGGCGACCGACAGGAAGCCACCGGAGACGACGGCCTCCATGGTGCCCTCGTCGGTGCCGCGGACGGTCACCACCGAGGGCGCGAGGATGGACAGGATGGGCTGGTGGCCCGGCAGCACGCCGGTGTCGCCCTCGGTGGTGCGGGCGATGACCATCTCGGCCGTCCCCTGCCACACCTTGCGGTCGGCCGCCACCAGGGAGACGTTCAACCGGCGGGCGCCGGCGTGCGACTCGCTCATGCCCGCTCCAGCTCCTTGGCCTTCTTCTCCAGGTCCTCGATGCCGCCGCACATGAAGAACGCCTGCTCCGGCACGTGGTCGTACTTGCCGTCGGCGATCGCGGTGAAGGCCGCGATGGTCTCGTCCAGCGGGACGAAGGAGCCGTCGATGCCGGTGAAGATCTTCGCCACGAAGGTGTTCTGCGACAGGAAGCGCTCGATGCGCCGCGCGCGCTGCACGGTGATCTTGTCTTCCTCGGAGAGCTCGTCGATGCCGAGGATCGCGATGATGTCCTGCAGGTCCTTGTACTTCTGCAGGATCGCCTTGATCCGGGTCGCGCACTCGTAGTGGTCCCGCGAGATGTACCGCGGGTCCAGGATGCGCGAGGTGGAGTCCAGCGGGTCCACCGCGGGGTAGATGCCCTTCTGGGTGATCGGACGGCTGAGCACCGTCGTCGCGTCCAGGTGGGTGAAGGTGGTGTGCGGGGCCGGGTCGGTGATGTCGTCCGCGGGGACGTAGATCGCCTGGACCGAGGTGATCGAGTGGCCCTTGGTCGAGGTGATGCGCTCCTGGAGCTGCCCCATCTCGTCGGCCAGCGTCGGCTGGTAGCCCACCGCGGAGGGCATGCGGCCGAGCAGCGTCGACACCTCGGAACCGGCCTGGGTGAACCGGAAGATGTTGTCGATGAACAGCAGCACGTCCTGCTTCTGCACGTCGCGGAAGTACTCCGCCATCGTCAGGGCGGACAGGGCCACGCGCAGACGGGTGCCCGGGGGCTCGTCCATCTGGCCGTAGACCAGCGCGGTCTTCTCGATGACGTTGGTCTCGGTCATCTCCGCGATCAGGTCGTTGCCCTCACGGGTGCGCTCGCCGACACCGGCGAACACCGACACACCGCCGAAGTTCGCGGCGACGCGGTAGATCAGCTCCTGGATCAGCACGGTCTTGCCGACGCCGGCGCCGCCGAACAGGCCGATCTTGCCGCCGTTCACGTACGGCGTCAGCAGGTCGACGACCTTGATGCCGGTGGTGAACATCTCGGTCTTGGAGTCCAGCTGGTCGAACGAGGGCGCCTTGCGGTGGATGCCCCAGCGCTCCTCGGCGTGGAACTCCTCGCCCTCCTTGAGGTTCAGCACCTCGCCGGTCACGTCGAAGACGTGGCCCAGGGTCGCGTTGCCGACCGGCACCGAGATCGGGCCGCCGGTGTTCACCACCTCGGCGCCGCGGACCAGGCCGTCGGTCGGCTTCAGCGCGATGGCGCGGACCATGCCGTCACCGATGTGCTGAGCGACCTCGAGGGTCAGGGTGCGGGTCTCACCGAGGAACGGGTAGTCGATGGTGAGGGCGTTGAGCAGGTCGGGCATGCCGTCGACGGGGAACTCCACGTCGACGACCGGGCCGATGATGCGCGCGACGCGGCCGACGGCCTTCGTCGCGGTCTCTGTGGTCGCAGTCATTTCAGTCACTTCCCACATTCGCGTCGGCCAGCGCGTTGGCGCCGCCCACGATTTCGCTGATTTCCTGGGTGATGTCGGCCTGCCGGGCCGCGTTCGCCAGCCGGGTGAGGTTGTCGATCAGGTCCGAGGCGTTGTCGGTCGCGGACTTCATCGCGCGGCGCCGGGCGGCGTGCTCGGAGGCGGCCGACTGGAGCATGGCGTTGTAGATGCGCGCGCGCACGTAGTGCGGCAGCAGCGCGTCCAGCACCCGCTCCGGGGACGGCTCGAACTCGTACAGCGGGAAGACCCCGCCGGCCGGGGGCTCGGTGGTCTCCTCGTACGCCAGCGGCAGGATCCGGACCGTGGTCGGCTGCTGCGAGAGCATCGAGATGAACCGGGTCGAGACCAGGTGGATCTCGTCTATCCCGTCCTCGGCCAGGAACGCCTCGATCACCTCGTCGGCGACCGTGCGGGCGTCCGTGTACGCCGGGTTGTCGGAGAACCCGACCCACGTGCCGGCCATCGGCCGCTCGCGGAAGGAGTTGTACGACACGCCCTTGCGGCCCACCACGTAGCGGACCGGCTCCTTGCCCTGCTCGCGCAGCAGCTGCATCAGCTGCTCGGCTTCCCTCAGGACGTTGGAGTTGTAGCCGCCGCAGAACCCGCGGTCGCTGGTGACCACGAGCACGGCGGCCTTGGGCCGGGTGCCGGCCTGCGGCTCGCGCTCGGTGGTCAGAGCGTGCGAGGCGTTGGAGCGCGAGGCGACCGCCGAGACGGCGCGCGTGATCTCCTCCGCGTACGGCGTGGAGGCGGCGACCTTCTGCTGCGCCTTCACGATCCGGGCGGTGGCGATCAGTTCCTGGGCCCGGGTGATCTGCTTGGTCGCCTTCACCGAGGCGATCCGGCGCCGGTATACCCGGAGCTGGCCTGCCATATCAGTTCACCCCTTCCCACGCTCGAGAGCTGGTGTTGTCGTAGGCCACCGCGATCAGGCCTTGTGCTTGGTGATCGTGGCCTGGCCGACGTTGTCCTGGTCCATCGCCTCGGCCTTGTCCTGGTCCGCCAGCAGCGTGCCGTCGCCCAGCTCGAAGCCGCGCTTGAACTGCGCGACCGCGTCCTTGAACGCCGAGACGGTGTCGTCGGAGAGCTGGCCGGTCTCCCGGATGGAGCCCAGGA
>NZ_JBGCCP010000055.1:0-49582 GCF_041262705.1 Catenulispora sp. MAP12-49
ACGATGACGCCCTTGCCTCCGGCTCGGAGTTAGGACCGCCTCCTCCTCCAGGGGACTTCCACCCCCAAACAACCGCCCATGCTGGGCGCACAAACTGAAGCGGCCCGGGCGGACATCGCCCGGGCCGCTTTGCTGTGCGGAGTTTTGTGCGGTTACGGCTGCGAACCGTGAAGCACCGGCGCCTTCATCGCGTGCTCCATCAGCGACCCCAGGCCGTTGACGATCCCGCCGGCGAGGTCGCCGAGCGCGAACGTGGAGGCCATGGCGGCCGCGGCCAGACCGGCGGCGCGGTCGTCGACGCGGCGCTTGGCGTCCACGCCGGTCACGATCTGCAGCTGGTTGCGGCGCGGGTCGACGACGACCAGCACAGCGTTGTCGGCCTCGGCCAGCTGCCGGTGCAGCCGCACCGACTGGGCGTGCAGGTCGCCCTCGACGGAGCCGATGTAGACCGAGAACTTCAGGCCGGTCTGCTGCTCGGCGGTGGCGATCGCCTTGGCGATGTCCTGCTCCTGACGGGCGCTGAAAGCGTCACCAGCGGGCACTGGCGCCTCCCTCGGTCTGGGCCTCGGAGAAGGCCGTGAGCTCCTTGAGCGAGGTGCCGGTCAGCGCGCGCCGGCCGGACTCGCCGTGCTCGTCGCGCGGGCCGCCGAACCAGACCGGCGCGGCCCACCAGCTGAGCTGGTGCGGCCGGTAGCGGTTGCCGCGGGCGATCGAGGGGGCGAGCACCAGCAGCGCGATGATGCAGAAGATCGAGGCCGGGATGCCGATGTACACGAGGATGGTGGCGACGGCGGACATGCCGGGGCCCGGGTCGTCGCCCGCGTCCCTGTGCAGGGCGAACGCCGGGGACGCCAGCAGCAGGGGCACCGCCGCCAGCGAGCCGAGGGTCGCCGTACGCAACGCCCGGCGCGTCCGCGCTTCGGGGGTGGTCGGTGGTTTCACGTCTCCACGGTATCTGACGTGGTCTCACGCTGGAAAAGCAGGGGCCGCCCCCGGCGAACCGAGGGCGGCCCTGTGCGGTTGGGGCTGAAGAGAATCAGGTCAGGCGGCCGCGAAGGCTCCGTCCACCCCGTGCCCTTTGGGCTCCCCGCCATACGCCTCCAGATAAGGCGACCAGCGCGGGTCCTGTCTTCCTGAGGACAAGATCCGCCAAGCCGAACCGGCCGGCTGTGCCGGGGCCCGGCGCATGCGCCACCCCAGGTCCGGCAGCGGACGGTCCGCCTTCACGTGGTTGCAGCGGCGGCAGGCCGAGACGACGTTGTCCCAGGCGTGCTGTCCGCCGCGCGAACGCGGGATCACATGGTCGATGCTGGTCGCGGGCGCGTCGCAGTAGACACACCGGCCGCCGTCGCGAGCGAAGATGGCACGGCGTGTCAGGGGCACCGCCCGGCGGTTCGGCACCTTGATGTAGCGGGTGAGCCGGATCACCGAGGGCGCGGGCATCGACCAGGTGGCCGCGTGGAGCAGGTCGCCGGATCCCTCAAGGGTGACGGCCTTGTCGCTGAGGATCAGAACCACTGCGCGGCGTTGGCTCACGACGCATAACGGCTCATATGAAGCGTTCAAAAGAAGTGCGTGCGGCACTGGTGGCCTCCTGACCGAGTCCGACGCGTGGCTCGCGCCGGAGCTAACGTTCCCGGCCCGCTTGCAGCGCACCCGGCGTACGGCTGATGCCTCAGCTGACACATCAGCGCACGTCGGAGTGCGTATCCGCGGATCGGTTCACGGGTAGATCCAGTCTGTCCGCTGTTGTGGTTCCCGCGCTACCAGATTTCACGCACATCTTCAAAATCATGTGTCACGAGAGGGTTAACGCAGATCGACTACAACACATAGTCTTCTGAGGCATGTCGTCCTTTGCATACCCGCAGGCTGAACGTCTGACTGTGGCCGATCACCTGCATGGCCGCGACGTCCGCGACCCTTACCGCTGGCTGGAGGACCCGAAGGACCCGCGGACCGAAGCCTGGGTCGCGGCCCAGGACTCGCTGTTCGCCGAGGCCCGCGCGGGCTGGCCGGCCACCTCCGGATTCGCCGCGCGGCTGGCCGCGTTGATGGGCACCGGCGACGTCTCGGCGCCGGCCTGGCGCGGCGGACGCCGCTTCCTGACGCGGCGGCTGCCGGGCCAGGAGCACGCGGCGCTGCTCGTGATCGAGGCCGACGGCACCGAGCGGGTGCTGGTCGACCCGGTGGCGCTGGATCCGTCCGGCACCACGACGCTGGACGGCTGGCAGCCGTCGAAGGAGGGCGACCGCCTCGCCTACCTGATCTCGGAGGCCGGGACCGAGGAGTCGGTCCTCTACGTGCTCGACGTCGACACCCTGGAACGCCTCGAGGGCCCGATCGCCCGCACCCGGTACTCGCCGGTGGGCTGGCTGCCCGGCGGCGAGGCCTACTACTACGTCCGCAAGCCGCACCCCGACACCGTCCCCGAGGGGGAACGGCAGTTCCACCGGCGCGTACACCTCCACAAGGTGGGGACCGACCCGGACGTCGAGGACGTCGAGATCTTCGGCGCCGGCACGCCGAAGACCAGCTACTTCGGGGTCTCGGTGACCCGCGACGGCCGCTGGCTGGAGATCGACACCCACGCCGGGACCGCGCCGCGCAACGACGTCTACGTCGCCGACCTGACCGCGAGCTCGCACGAGAGCCCGGCGCTGGTCCCGGTCCAGGCCGGCCTGGACAACCAGACCTCGGTCGAGATCTGCGACGCCGGCTCCCCGCTGGCCGGCAGCGTCCTGCTGTGGACCGACCGGGACGCCCCGCGCGGCCGGATCTGCGTGGCCCCGGCGGGCGAGCTCGCCTATGAGAACTGGCGCGATCTGGTTCCCGAGGACCCGGACGCGGTCCTGGACTCCTACGCGCTGCTGGACGGTCCGGAGCTGGAGCGCCCGCTGCTGGTCGTGGCCCGCACCCGGCACGCGGTCGGCGAGCTGGCGCTGCACGACGCCCGCACCGGCGAGAAGGTCGGCGAGATCCCGCTGCCGGGTCTGGGCACGCTGGCCGGGCTGAGCACCCGCCCCGAGGGCGGCCACGAGCTCTGGTTCGGCTACACCGACTACACGACTCCGCTGGAGATCCACCACTTCGACGCGCGCACCGGCCTGAGCACCGTGTGGGAGCGGCCGCCGGCCGAGGTGGAGCTCCCGCAGGTCCGCACGCGGCAGGTCACGTACACCTCCAAGGACGGCACCGCGGTCCGGATGTTCGTCATCGAGGGCGGCGAGGATGGCAAGGAGGGCGAGGAGGGCGAGGAGGGCCCGAAGCCGACCATCCTCTACGGCTACGGCGGCTTCAACATCCCCATGACCCCGGTCTACAGCCCGCGGATCCTGGCCTGGGTCAACGCCGGCGGCACCTACGCGATCGCGAACCTGCGCGGCGGCTCCGAGGAAGGCGAGGAGTGGCACCGCGCCGGGATGATGGCGAACAAGCAGAACGTCTTCGACGACTTCCACGCCGCCGGCGACTGGCTGGTCGACCATGGCGTGACCACCCGTGCGCAGCTCGGGATCTTCGGCGGCTCCAACGGCGGGCTGCTGGTCGGCGCGGCACTGACCCAGCATCCTGAGAAGTACGCGGCGGTGGTGTGCTGGGCGCCGCTGCTGGACATGATCCGCTACGAGCAGCACGGCCTCGGCGTCACGTGGAACGAGGAATTCGGCACCGCCGAGGACCCCGAGCAGTTCGGTTGGCTGATCGCTTACTCGCCGTATCACAATGTGCACGAAGGCACCGCCTACCCGGCCACCCTGTTCGCCGTCTTCGATAGCGACAGCCGCGTCGACCCGCTGCACGCCCGCAAGCTCGCGGCCGCCCTCCAGCACGCCACCTCGGCGCCGATCACGCGGCGGCCGGTGCTGTTCCGCGCGGAGCGCGAGGCCGGCCACGCCGCCCGCAGCGTCTCCAAGACGGTGGGCGTGTACGCGGACATGTGGGGCTTCATGGCCGCGGAGCTGGGACTGGAAGTGACGTCGGCGGGCGTGCCAGTCTGACCCCTATGGATCTTCGAGTACTCACGGAGCCGCAGCAGGGTGCCTCCTACGACACCCTGCTGCGGGTCGCCCGCGCCGCCGAAGACCTCGGCTACGACGGTTTCTTCCGCTCCGACCACTACCGGGCCGGCGGGGCCGCCGACGGGCTGCCGGGTCCCACCGACTGCTGGACGACGCTGGCCGGACTCGCGCGGGAGACGCGGCGGATACGCCTGGGCTCGCTGGTGACGCCGGCGACGTTCCGGCTCCCCGGGCCGCTGGCGATCCAGGTCGCGCAGGTGGACCAGATGTCGGGCGGCCGGGTCGAGCTGGGCCTGGGCACCGGTTGGGACGCGGCCGAACACGCTGCGTACGGGATCCCGTTCCCAGAGCGCAGGTTCGGCCGGCTCGAGGAGCAGCTCCAGATCGTCAAGGGGCTCTGGAGCACGCCGGCCGGACAGACGTACTCGTTCAAGGGCGAGCACTACGAGCTCACCGACTCCCCCGCGCTCCCCAAGCCCGCGCAGCGCCCGCATCCGCCGATCATCGTCGGCGGCCGGGGCCCGCAGCGCACCCCGCGCCTGGCCGCGACCTACGCCTCCGAGTTCAACTCGAACTTCCGGCCCTCGGACCAAGTCGCGGACAGCTATGTCCGAGTGCGGGAAGCCTGCGAGGCGGTCGGGCGCGATCCTGACACCCTGACCCTGTCCGTGACCATGGTCGTGGCCTGCGGACGGACCGGGGCGGAGATCGAGCGGCGCGCCGAGGCGATAGCCCGCAAGACCGCCGCGAACCAGATGGTGCTGCGGCTGACGCCGGGTCAACTTCTCGAAAAACTTGGCGAATATCACGCGGTCGGAACCCGGCGCGTCTACCTGCGCACTTTCGACCTCGACGACCTGGACCAGCTGGAACTCGTCGCGAGCGAGGTTTTTCCGCACGCTGGGATCCTCTAATGTGGCGATGTTTTCGTACGCCATTCGAATGAGTCCGTGAGGCCCTGAACCAAGTGTCCGCAGCAGTCGTGATCACCGCAGCGCACAAGCCGTCGTCCGCGCCTGGCGCCGGCTCTTCCAGCGCTCCGTCGACCGATCCCACGGGATCGCTGAGCACTAAGGCGGAACACGTGGGCAACTGGTTCAGCGACCACACCAGCGTGATCGTCTCCGACGCCGTCACGATCGTGTCGATCATCGTCGTGGCGATGATCCTGCGGAAGGTCACGCGCACCTTCATCCGCCGGACCATCGAGAAGGCCGCGATGCGCGCCGAGTCCAAGCCGGGGCGCTTCCTGGAGTCCGGGCTCCTGATGGGCGCCGAGCGGCGGATGCAGCGCACCCGCGCCCTCGGCGGCGTGCTGGGCAGCATCGCCAGCGTGACCATCATGATCATCGCGGCGCTGATGGTCATCCAGCAGCTGCACATCCCCACCGGGCCGCTGCTGGCCTCGGTGGGCGGGCTGTCGGTGGCGGTCGGCTTCGGCGCCCGCGACGTGGTGACCGACCTGCTGGCCGGGATCTTCATGATCATGGAGGACCAGTACGGGGTCGGCGACTTCATCGACGCCGGCGTCGCCAAGGGCACCGTGGAGGACGTGGGCCTGCGGATCACGCAGCTGCGCGACCCCGACGGGGTGGTCTGGTACGTGCGCAACGGCACGATCAAGCGGATCGGCAACCAGTCGCAGGGGCACGCGCGCGCCATCGTGGACGTCCCGGTCTCCTACACCGAGAACCCCTCGCGGGTCAGCGACATCATGGTCGAGACCGCGCACCAGCTGTTCGAGGACCCGATGTGGAAGGCCAGCTTCCTGTCCGAGGCGCCGACCATCGCCGGCATCGAGTCCATCGAGGGCGACCACATGATGATGCGCGTCAGCATGCGCACCGCCCCGCGCACCAGCTCCGAGGTCGCGCGGGAGCTGCGCTCGCGGCTGCTCACGGCCTTCGACGAGGCCGGGGTGAAGGTCGGCCTGCCCGCCGCGAGCGCGACCGGCGCCGGGAGCAGCCTCGAGGACGCCCTTCCTGCTCAAACAGGGCCCAACTCCTGAAGGGTCCATCGACCGGTTGACCCCCGGATTCAACCGGTAGCACCTCATGCCCGCACCGCTCCGGCGGGCACTGTGGAGGCATGACCACAGCACTGCGCGTCAGGGGACTGCGCAAGAACTACGGGGACGCCGCGGCGCTCGCCGGCGTCGATCTGGAGGTCGCCGCCGGCGAGATCTTCGCGCTGCTGGGACCGAACGGCGCGGGCAAGAGCACCGCCGTGGAGATCCTGGAAGGGCTGCGGGGGCGCGACGGGGGCGAGGTGTCGGTGCTGGGCGTGGACCCGGCCCGGGCGGACCACCGGTGGCGGGCCCGGATCGGGGTCGTGCTGCAGGAGGCCAAGGACTTCACGATGCTGCGGGTCGGGGAGGCCGTGCGGCAGTTCGGCGCCTACTACCCGGCCCCCCGCGACCCGGACGAGGTGATCGCGGCGGTCGGGCTCACCGAGCAGACCCGGACCCTCACCTCACGGCTGTCCGGCGGGCAGCGTCGGCGGCTGGACGTGGCGCTCGGCATCGTCGGGGACCCGGAGCTGCTGTTCCTGGACGAGCCGACGACCGGGTTCGACCCGGCCGCGCGCCGCCAGTTCTGGGAGCTGATCGGCTCGCTGCGCACCGCCGGGACCACCATCCTGCTCACCACGCACTACCTGGAGGAGGCCGAGGCCCTGGCCGACCGGGTCGGCGTGCTGGCCGAGGGCCGGCTGGTCGAGGTGGACGCGCCGGACCGGCTCGGCGGCCGGGACCGGGCCGAGGCGATCGTGACCTGGGAGGAGGAGGACGGCCGCCGCCGCGAGCAGCGCACCTCGGAGCCGACACGCTTCGTCGCGGAGCTGTCGACGCTGTTCCGGGGCGAGATCCCGGGGCTGTCGGTGGTGCGGCCGTCGCTGGAGGACATCTATCTGGATCTGATCGGGGCACGGCTGATCGGGGCGCAGGAGGGGAGTTCGCGATGAGCGCGATGGCGACAGGGCAGACAACAGGGCAGCCAGTCGAGACGGCGGGGGCCGCGGAGGGGACGGCTGAGGCCTGGGAACGACAGCGCGCCACGCTGCGCGAGGTGTGGCGGATCGGCCGGGTGCGGATGGTCGTGGAGGTGGTGCAGCTGACCCGCAACACCGGGCTGCTGATCTACACCTTCGCGGTGCCGGTGGTGATGCTGCTGCTGTTCGGGTCGATCTTCCGGGGGCGGATCGAGGGGACGGACGCGACGTACCAGCAGGTCTACGCGACCGGGATGATCGGCATGTGCGTCATCAACGGCGCGCTGCAGAACCTGGCGTACCAGGTGGCCGGGGAACGCCACACGAAGGCGCTCAAGCGGCTGCGGACCACGCCGATGCCGGCCGCGTCGTACTTCCTGGGCAAGGTGGCCTCGGTGCTGGCCGCGACGCTCGCCCAGGTCGCGGTGATGCTGCTGGTCGGGGTGACGGTGATGGGGCTGAGTCTGCCGACGTCGCCGGAGCGCTGGTTCACCTTCGCCTGGGTGCTGCTCCTCGGCTGTACCGCCTGCAGCCTGCTCGGGATCGGGATGAGCGGGCTCATCCGCTCGGAGAACGGCGGCGCGATCGTCTGGCTGCCGATCATGGTGTTGCAGTTCATCTCGGGGGTGTTCATCTTGTTCTCGCAGCTGCCCAAGGCGGTCCAGGAGGTCGGGGCGGCGTTCCCCATCAAGTGGCTGTGCCAGGGGATGCGCTCGGTGTTCCTGCCGGACTCGTTCAAGTACGCCGAACCGGCCGGGTCCTGGGAACACGGACGGCTTGCCCTGGTGCTGGCGGCCTGGTGTGTGATCGGCTTGCTCCTGTGCCTGAAGACGTTCACGTGGCGGGGAAGGGACGACGGGTGATCGAGCCCGACGCGCCGGCCGGGTCCGCGGGCCCGGCCGGCGGCCCTGCGTCAGCTGTCCCGGCGTCCGGGAGCCCGGCAGCCGACAGCTCCGCATCCGATGTCCCGGAGTCCGGCGGCCCGGCCGCCGGCGCAACTGTCGGCGCAGCTGTCGGCGCGCCCGTCGTCAGCGACACCATCGCCCAGGACGCCCGCGACTCCTTCGCGTCCTGGAAGCGCATCGCGCGGTGGTGGGCCATCGGATGGCACTTCGGCCTGGCCATCGGGGTCCTGCTGGTCGCCATCGAGCACAAGCCGGTCTGGCTGTACTTCGCGCTGGCCGGGATGTCGGCGTCCTACCTGCTGCTCCAGCACCGCTGGCTGCTCGACCGCGGCAGCCCGCGCGCCGTGTACTACCACCTGGCGATCGTGTGCTCGCTGTGCTTCGCCGTCGTGTGGGGGGACCCCAGTCTGGTCTTCATGGCCAGCGTCGTCCTGTCGCAGTTCTCGCCGCTGACCGGCTTCCGGATGCGGGGCCTCCTGGCCCTGGCCGGGGCCTCGGCGGTGCTGACCCTGCCGATCGCCCTGCAGGACGGCCTGAGCGGCGGCAGCGTGGTCGCCTGGGGGCTGACGGCCGGGGGCGCGCTGTTCTTCAACCTGTTCATCGGGGTCTTCTTCGGCGAGATGCTGAACGACCACGACCGCCGCGGCGCGCTGATCCGGGAGCTGGAGGCCACCCGGGCGGAGCTGGAACGGGCCCACCACGAGGCCGGGGTGCGCGAGGAGCGCGAGCGGCTGGCCCGGGAGATCCACGACACCCTGGCGCAGGGCTTCACCAGCCTGCTGATGCTGATCCAGGCCGCCGAGGCGACGCTGGACACCGACCCAGGCACCACCCGGGAGCGCCTGGACCTGGCGGCCCGCACCGCGCGGGAGAACCTGGCCGAGGCCAGGGCCCTCATCGGCGGCGACCCGACCGCCGGGCTCCCGCTGGACGCCGCGCTGCGGCGTGCGGCGGCCCGGATCGGCGAGGAACTGGGAATGGCCACCGCCGTCGACATCGGCGGGACCCCGCGGACGCTGACCGCCACCGTGCAGGTCGTGACGCTGCGGGTGGCGCAGGAGGCGCTGGCCAACGTCCGCAAGCACGCGCGGGCGGCGTCGGCCACGGTGTGGCTGACCTACGGCGCCGACCGGCTGACGCTGGCCGTCGAGGACGACGGCGTCGGGATGCCGGAGGCGCCGTGCGGCGGCTTCGGGATGCGCTCCATGCGCGAGCGTGTCGAGCAGGTCGGCGGCGAGCTGACGATCACCAGCGCGCCCGGAGCCGGGACGCGCGTCGAGGCGGAGGTGCCCTATGAGTGAGCGGGACGGGAATCTCCGGGTCCTGATCGTGGACGACCACCCGGTGGTCCGCGCCGGCCTGACCGGCATGCTGGCCGCCGAACCGGACCTGGACGTGGTGGCCGAGGCCGCCGACGGGGCCGAGGCCGTGCGGCTGGCCCTGGAGCTGGCGCCGGACGTGGTGCTGATGGACCTGCGCATGGCCGGGGTGGACGGCGTCGAGGCCACCGCCCGGCTGGCCGCCGCGGCCCCGGCCGTCAAGGTGCTGATCCTGACCACCTACGACACCGACGCCGACATCGTCCGGGCGGTCGAGGCCGGGGCGACCGGCTACCTGCTGAAGGACACCCCGCGCGCGGACCTGGCCGAGGCGGTGCGGCTGGCCGCCCGCGGCGAGACGGTCCTGGCCCCGGCGGTGGCCGCCAAACTGGTCAACCGCATGCGCACGCCCGCCGCGCAGCCGCTGACCCCGCGCGAACGCGAGGTCCTGGCCCTGGTCGCCCGCGGCCTGGCGAACGCCGAGATCGGCCGCGAGCTGTTCATCAGCGAGGCCACCGTGAAGACCCACCTGGTCCGGGTGTTCGGCAAGCTCGGCGTGGACGACCGCACCGCCGCGGTGACGAAGGCGATGGCCCAGGGGCTGCTCTGAACTGCTCTGAACTGCTCTGAACCGCCCTGATCTGCCCTGAACGGGAATGCATCTCCGTCGCCGCGAGGTTCACCGCACAGACACACAGACACACAGACACACAGACACCCGGCGGCGGCGATTGGGGACAGCACGGTGACACAGGCGAGGGATCTCTACCTGAGCGTGGCGGACACAGCGGCGAAGCTGTTGGCCGCGCCAGAGGTCGCAGAGGGCTGGGACCAGCCCTCGGCCTTGGCGAAGCTCAGTGTCCAGGGGCTGGCGGGCCACCTGGCCGGGCAGGTCTTCTTCATCCCCGCGGTGCTGGCCGAGCCGCTGCCCGCCGAGCCCGCCATCTCGATCCACGAGTACTACGAACGGGTCAGCTGGATCGGCTCGGACCTCGACACGCCGTTCAACCAGGCCATCCGGTCCGGCGGCGAGCAGGAGGCGGCCGACGGACCGGCCGCGCTGGCCGCTCGAGTCGCCGCGTGCGTCGAGGAGTTGGGCACCGTCCTGCCGGCCGCGCCGGACCGCCTGGTGCGCCGCCCCACCTGGGGTCCGTGGTCGATCACCCTCGACGACTTCGTCACCAGCCGGATGCTGGAGCTGATCGTCCACTCCGACGACCTCGCGTACAGCGTCGGCCTGCCGACACCGGAGTTCCCGGCCCGCGCCGTGGAGACGGTGGTGGACCTGCTGTCCCGCATCGCCTTGCGCCGGCACGGCGCGACCGGCGTCCTGCGCGCGCTGAGCCGCAGCGAACGCGCACCGGCGTCGATCTCGGCGCTCTAGCTCCGCTCTGGATCCGATCGCTCTGGATCCGGTCCAAGAGCGGCGGCCCTGCCTACCCTCGGAGGCATGACCCCCGAGCAAGCCAGAGCCGCCTTCCTGGCGCAGCCGCACGCGATCCTGGCCACGGCGGACGCCTCAGGCGTCCCTCATCTGGTACCGGTAGTCTTCGCCGAGGCCGGTGCCGGCCTGGCCCTGGTGGTGGACCACAAGCCCAAGCGCAGCACCGATCTGAAGCGGTTGCGGAACATCGCGGCGAATCCGCACGTCTCCTTATTGGCGGAGCACTACGACGCCGACTGGAACGCCCTGTGGTGGGCCCGAGCCGACGGCACCGCCCGCGTCGATCCCCTGGCGCCGGAGGTACTGGCCGCGTTCCAGCGGAAGTACCCGCAGTACCGCACGACCCCGCCGCAGGGCCCGGCGGTGACGGTGACGGTCGCGAAGTGGTCGGGCTGGGAGGCCGCCCGGGGCGAAGACTCTTGACGAGCGGGGATGGGACCGCTAACCTCCCTTTTCGTTAGTAAACTTTCCTAATAGTTGCCCACCGGCACCGGGAAGCGGGGAGGAGAATGCCGCCGTGGCCAATCCTGACACCACCCCCGGTACCCCCCGTCTTCTGCGGTCGATCAACGACCGGTCGGCCCTGGAGCTGCTCCTGGAGCACGGTCCGCTGACCCGCACCCGCATCGGCGCGCTGACCGGGCTGTCCAAGCCCACCGCCAGCCAGCTGGTCGACCGGCTGCTGACCGCCGACCTGATCGTCGCGGCCGGCACCGCGGCCGGCGGCCCCGGACCCAGCGCCCAGCTGTACGCCGTGAACCCTTCCGCCGGGCACGCCGGCGGGGTCGACGTCACCCACACCCGGGTCACCGCCGCCGTCGCCGACCTGACCGGCGAGGTGGCCGGCGAGTTCGAGGTGCCGGTGGTCGGCCGCAGCGCGGCCGGGAGCGTGGAGCGCGTGCGCGATGCCCTGCACGGCGCCGCCGAGGCCGCCGGGGTCGCCCCGGAGGCGGTCCGGCACGTGGTCATCGGCGTCCCCGGCGCCCCGCACCCGCAGACCGGCCAGCTCGGCTTCGCCCGCGACCTGCCCGGCTGGCACGGCGGCAACCTGGGCCGGCTGCGCGAGCTGCTGGGCGTGCGGGTCGAAGTCGAGAACGACGTCAACCTCGCCGCCATCGCCGAGCAGCACCTGGGCCAGGCCCGCGGCGCCGACGACTTCGTGGTGTTCTGGATGGGCAACGGCATCGGACTGGCGATCGTGCAGGACGGCCGGTTCGTGCGCGGCGCGACCGGCGGGGCCGGCGAGATCGGCTACATGCCGGTCGCCCTGGATCCGCAGGACCCGCTGATGCGCTCAGCCAAACCGGTGAAGAACACCTTCCAGAACATCGCCGGCCGCCCGGCGGTCCTGCACCTGGCCCGCGAGCACGGCATCCGCGTCGACGACCACTCCGACGCCGTCCGGCGCGCGGTGGAGACCGGCAACACGGCGATGCTGACCACCCTGGCCCAGCGCGCCGCGCGCGGGCTGGCCCCGGTCCTGGCCGTCCTGGACCCCTCGCTCGTCGTCCTGTCCGGCGGCACCCTGCGCGCCGGCGGCGACCTCCTCAAAGACCTGATCACGCACGAGCTGCACGCGGTGGCGGTACCCCGCCCGACGCTCGCGGTGTCCACCGTGGAAGGCAACCCGGTCCTGGCCGGGGCCATCCACGCGGCGCTGCGGACGGTGCGCGAAGACCTCTTCAACCGCGGGGTGTAGCTCGCGTATGGATTATTGGACCGGGACAGGAGCCTGACATGAAACTTGCCGTTGTGGGCGGCGGGTCGACGTACACCCCGGAGCTGGTGGACGGTTTCGCGCGGCTGCGCGACACGCTGCCGCTCACCGAGCTCGCGCTGATCGATCCGGCCGCGGACAGGGTGGAGCTGATCGGCGGCCTGGCCCGCCGCATCTTCGCCAAACAGGGGCACCCGGGTGTCGTCACCACGCACACCGAGCTGGAATCCGGTGTCGAGGGCGCGGACGCGGTACTGATCCAGCTGCGGGTCGGCGGGCAGGCGATCCGGAACGTGGACGAGAGCTTCCCGCTGGAGTTCTGCTGCGTCGGCCAGGAGACCACCGGCGCCGGCGGCTTCGCCAAGGCGCTGCGGACCGTCCCGGTGGTGCTGGACATCGCCGAGCGGGTCCGGCGAATAGCACCGCAGGCCTGGATCATCGACTTCACCAACCCGGTCGGCATCGTCACCCGCGCCCTGCTGGACGCCGGGCACCGCGCGGTCGGGCTGTGCAACGTGGCCATCGGCTTCCAGCGCCGCGCGGCCGCGCACCTGGGGGTGGAGCCCTCGCGGATCAAGCTCGACCACGTCGGCCTGAACCACCTGACCTGGGAGCGCGGCTTCTACCTGGACGGCGAGGACTTCCTGCCGAAGTACCTCGGCGAGTCGCTGGAGGAGATCGCGCACGACATCGAGCTGCCGGCCGAGCTGATCGGCAGGCTGAACGCGATCCCGTCCTACTACCTGCGCTACTTCTACGCCCACGACATCGTGGTCAAGGAGCAGATCGACCTGGTCGCCAAGGGCGAGAACCGGGCCAAGGCGGTCGCGGCGGTGGAGGCCGAACTGCTCGCGCAGTACGCGGACCCGACGCTGGACACCAAGCCGGAGGCGCTGACCAAGCGCGGCGGCGCGTTCTACTCCGAGGCCGCGGTCGAGCTGCTGGCGTCCCTGCACGGCGACCTCGGCGAAGAGCTGGTGGTCAACGTCCGCAACGCCGGCACCTTCCCCTTCCTGGCCGACGACGCGGTGATCGAGGTCCCCGCCATCGTCGACGCCTCCGGGGTGCGCCCGGCGCCGCTGCGCGCGCCGATCGAGCCCTTGTACCGGGGTCTGATCGGACACGTTTCCGCCTACGAGGAGCTGGCCGTGGAGGCCGCGATCAAGGGCGGCGTGGAGCGGGTCCGCACGGCGCTGCTCGCGCACCCGCTGGTCGGTCAGGCGGACCTGGCGGACAAGCTGGCCGACTCGCTGGTCGCCAAGAACCGCGACTTCCTGCCGTGGGCGTGACCCGGGCGGCCGTCCTGGCGATCGACGGCGGGAACAGCAAGACCGAGGTGGCACTGGCGGCGGCGGACGGCACCATCCTGGCCTGCGTGCAGGTGGGCGGTTTCACGCCGCACCTGGACGGCATGGCCGGGGCGGTCTCGGCGGCCGGGCAGGGCGTGGCGCTGATCCGCGCCGAGCTCGGCCTGGCGGCGGACGAGCCGCTGGCCGAGCTGCTGGCCGCCTACGTCGCCGGGGCGGACTTCCCGGTCGAGGTCGAGGCTCTGACCGCGGAGTTCGCCGCGCGCGGCTGGGCCGAGCGCACGATCGTCGACAACGACTCGTTCGCGCTGATGCGCTCGGGGACGTCGCGGCCCTGGGGTGTGGCCGTGGTCTGCGGGGCGGGCATGAACTGCGTCGGCATCGCGCCGGACGGCACGCACGCGCGCTTCCCGGCGATAGGCATCGTCTCCGGGGACTGGGGCGGCGGGCCGGGCATCGGCGAGACCGCGCACTGGTACGCGGTGCGCGCCGAAGACGGACGCGGCGCGCCGACCGTGCTGCGCAAGGCCGTGGCCGAGTACTTCGGATGCGCGTCGATGGCCGAGCTCGTGGAGTCGATCCACTTCGGGCGGATCTCCGACGACCGGTTCGGAGAGCTGGCGCCGCTGATCTTCGAGGTCGCCGGGCTCGGCGACGAGGTGGCGCTGTCGATCGTGGAGCGGCTGGCCGACGAGGTGTGCGCGTTCGCGTTCGCCGCGATGGGCCGGCTGGAGCTGATGGACTCCGAGGTGGAGGTGGTGCTCGGCGGCGGGGTGCTGCGGGCGCGGCAGCCGCTGCTGACGGCCGGGATCGAGCGGCGCTTCGCCGCTCGGGCGCCGCGGGCGGTGCTCACCGTGGCGACCGAGCGGCCGATCCACGGGGCGGTGCTGCTGGGGCTGGACGAGCTGGCCCGGCGCTAGCCCCGGTCCTTCCAGCCCCGGACGATGTACGGGCTCCGGTTCGCCGGGATCCGTCTCCTGAGATGACTGAGGTCCCTGTCGCGAGACAGGGACCTCAGTCATTCGCGGGCTGATCAGCTCAGACGAGCGCGGCGTCCAGCGTGATCGACGGGACGCCGGCCAGCGCCTTGGACACCGGGCAGTTCGCCTTGGCGGTCTCGGCGGCGGTCTGGAAGTCCTCGGCGCTCAGGCCCGGCACGTCGGCGCGGACCACGAGCCGGATGCCGGTGATGCCCTCGCCGGGCTGGAAGTCGACCTCGGCGTGGGTGTCGACGCTGCGCGGCGGCGTGCCGGCGCCGGCCAGGCCGTGCGACAGCGCCATCGAGTAGCAGGTGGCGTGGGCGGCGGCGATCAGCTCTTCGGGGCTGGTCTGCTCCGCCGCCTCGGTGGCGCGCGACGCCCAGGTCACATCGAAGGTGCCGCTGTGCGACGAGGCCAGCGTGACGTTGCCCTTGCCGTCGAGGAGGCTGCCCTCCCAGTGCGTGTCGGCCTTGCGCGTAGTCGCCATGGGTGTCCCTACCTTCTTCCTTGCAACAGTCGAAAGCTCCTGACGCGATCCTCTCACGCGGTCGACCGCTCCGCTCAGCCAGTCCGTTTGAACACGAACACGTTGTTCTGGCGATCGGCGAACACTTCCTGGTAGCTGTAGCCCGGGTGCCGGGAGAGGACGAAGTCCAGCGCCGAGGTCTGCCCCTCCCACCCCGTGCGGTCGATGTCGAAGGCCACGTAGTCCGGCGGCACGACGATGTTCGGGTTGCCGATCCACAGCGTCTGGTCGCGCGCGGCCAGCGAGGGCAGCATCTCGACGGTGGTCTCCACGGTGATGCCGGGCGGGATCGTGGCTTCGGCGCGCTTGATGGATTCGGCGCGCGCGTCGGGGAACCAGGTCTGGTGGTGCAGCAGGTCCTGCAGCGGGAAGGACGGCGTCAGCGCGGCGGCGATCGCGAGCATGGCGACGGCCCCGTGCTTGAGCTGGGCGTCGCCGATGGTGCGCAGCCAGGTGCCGCGCTCCGGAGAGCCGTCGGGGTCGGCCGCGTCGCGTTCCCGGGATTCCCGCATCAGGATCAGTCCGTGGATCGCGGCGGCGAAGACCACGACCATCGGGACCACGCTGTAGTGGAAGTCCGTGCCCCAGTAGGACGGCATGACGTTGATGAAGCGGGCCACCAGCGCGGGCACGACGAGCAGGACCAGCGGGGAGCGCAGCGCGACGAATGCGACCGGCAGAAGCGTCATCAGCATCGTGCGCTCCTTGTCGCCGATGCCGTTCACGAACTGCCGGGGAACACAGGTGAGCAGCTTGCCAACGCCGCTGTGGAGCTTGGGGTCCAGGCAGCCGCCCTCGTTCCAGTACTCGTAGACGCCGTTCGGGTTGAAGTGCGGTATGACGATCTTCACCAGGAGGGAGGTCGTCAGCGCCCCGATCGCGATGCCGCAGGCGAGGACCGCCCCTTGGGAGAAGCGGCGGCCCTGGCAGCGCGTCCGGGCCACGACCATCGCGATGATGATCGGGACGAGCAGCGCGAGGTCTTCCTTGACGAACAGCAGCGGTAACGCCCACAGGATGGTCTTGCGGTTCTCGGCACGGATGTAGGCACAGAGGCTGAACGCTAAGGCGGGGACCGCGAAAGCCACCTCATGGAAGTCGAAGTTCGCGGCCTGGACGACGCCCCAGGACAGGCCGAAGGCGGCGCCTATGGCGTATCCCTGATGGCGGCCCACCAGATCGATCGCGGTTCTGGTGATCGGGACGGCGGCCAGGGCGAGGAGCACGGACTGCGCCACCAGAAGCGTGACCGGCGTCGGGAAGACACGGAAGAACGGTGCCAGGAGCATCAGGATCGGATGCCAGTGGTCGCCCAGGAGGTCCATGTTCTGGCCCCGGATACCCACCATGGGGGCCTGCAAGTGCGCGTAGCCGCGGACTGCTTCGGTGAAGATGCCGAGGTCCCAGGACATGGAATCACGGCGTTCGTAGCGGAGGATGGAGATCAGCGCATAGAGGACAAATGAGACGGCGGCTATAAGCCACGGCGCATAGCGGGCAAGCTTGTTCGGCGGCTCCGCTATGGACTCCGGGAAGGTGTCTTGTGGGTCGTCTATAGGGGGGTGCTCTATAGCGAGATCTGCGGGATCGACTGTTCCCATGGCTTTCGTGAACCCCGTATCCAGCGCTTTTGACTCCCCCGACATGCATGCAGCATAGAACCCGCCCCTCGAGCGGTGGGACAATGGGGGTGTGAGTGATCGCGAGGAACCCGTCACGTTCTACGAGGCGGTCGGCGGCGCGCCGACCTTCCGGAAGCTGGTCGCGCGCTTCTATGAAGGCGTGGCGACCGACCCACTACTGCGGCCGATGTACCCCGAGGAAGACCTCGGCCCCGCTGAGCAACGCCTGCTTATGTTCCTGGAACAGTATTGGGGCGGGCCCACCACATACTCGGAGCAACGCGGCCATCCACGCCTGCGCATGCGCCACTTCCCGTTCAAGGTCGACCCGGCGGCGCGTGACGCCTGGCTGATCCACATGCGGGTGGCGGTGGACGAGCTCGAACTGCCGCCGCTGTACGCCGCGGAACTGTGGGACTACCTTGTGCGCGCCGCACACAGCATGGTCAACGCAGAGTAGAAATCCAGCAGAGCAGAAATCCACTCGTGGCGCCGGCCGCGGCGGTTTAGGGTCGGCG
Source organism: Catenulispora sp. MAP12-49 (assembly GCF_041262705.1). NCBI lineage: Bacteria > Bacillati > Actinomycetota > Actinomycetes > Catenulisporales > Catenulisporaceae > Catenulispora > Catenulispora sp. MAP12-49. Next base: position 17,346 of record NZ_JBGCCP010000055.1, read on the forward strand.
CCATGGACGAACGCACCTTCCGGGTCATGGTCCGCGGCTCTTTCGACGCCCTGACCGACGACCAGCGTGCCGCGCTGCTCGCCGAGGCGGCGGAGCACGATGTGCTGAACGCGGCGTTCACGCCGGAGGGGCAGCTCACGTACGACCTGAAGATGCGGCCGTTCTTCACGTTCCGGTACCTGGAGCACGGCGAGCGCGAGGAGGACATCGTCGCCGCCGGCGAGATCGCGCAGGCCAAGGCGGAGCAGTGGCTCACGGAGCACGGCTACGGGTACAAGGGGCTGAAGGTCAGCGCGGAGGACATGGCGCTGATGCCGCTGGCGAAGCGACAGCGGAAGGCTCGGGCCGCGGGGTAAGGGCGAGCTCGCTCACACGCGGCTCGCTCGAGGTAACGCTTGGCCAGTGCGAATAGCAGCACGTGACATACATGTCACTCTCCAGAGTGCCCTATTTGTCTACGTTTGACGGATGCCTTCCGCACGCCTCCGCAAGCCCGACCATCGCCGTTCGCTGTTCATCGCGGTCGGCGCCGGCCTTTCCCTGATGCTGGTCGCCGTCGCGACCCCGGCCGCCGGGGCACATCCCGGTATCCCGATCGCCAAGGCGCAGGAAGCTGTGGCCGCCGCCATACCGGCTGTGGCTCCTGAGGCTGTGGCTCCTGAGGCTGCGCCTGCTCCCGTCCCTGCGCCTGCTCCGGCCCCCGCTCCGGCCTCGGCCCCGGCTCCGACCCCCGCCGCGGCCCCGGCACCGGCCCCGGCACCGCAGCCCACCCACGTCTCACCGCTCCCCGGCGCGCGCGTGACGGCCACCTTCGGTGCGAGCGGGACGAACTGGAGCAGCGGCAAGCACACCGGCCTCGACCTCGCCGCGCCCTACGGCACCCCGATCAAGGCGGCCGCCGACGGAACGGTCGTCTCCGCCGGCTGGTCCGGGCCCTACGGACTGCGCGTCGTCGTGAAGCACGCCGACGGCACCTCCACCGCGTACAACCACATGTCGCGGATCGAGGTCTCGCGCGGCCACATCGCGGTCGGGCAGACCGTCGGGCGGCTCGGCTCCACCGGCAACTCCACCGGTCCGCACCTTCACTTCGAGGTGACGTCCGCCGACGGCACGCTGGTGGACCCGTTGCACTGGCTGCACGACCAGGGCGTCACGGTCTGACCGACCGCGCACCCCGCGCTCAGCACTCCCCGCCGCCGCCGGGATCCAGCCCGACCACCGACTTCACCAGGGCCGCGAACCCTTCCTCCCCCATCGGCTCCAGCGCGCGCTCACGCAGTGCCCCGAGGAAGGTCTGGATCGCCTCGCTCGCGACCCGCAGCCCGTACTCGGTCAGCGTCACCAGGATCACCCGGCGGTCGGCAGCCGAGGGGCCGCGGTCGATCATGGCGGCCTCGGCGAGGCGGTCGGCGACCTTGGTGGTGCCGGCCGTGGAGAAGCCGAGGACCGCCGAGAGCTGGCTCATCTTCGCGGTGTACTCCGGGCTGCTCGCCAGGTACCACAGCGCCTGGAAGGCCGAGGGCGCCACGCCGGTCCTGGCCTCGACGTCGTCGAGCAGGCGCCCGTTCAGCCGCCGGAACGCCCCCTGGAGCTGGTTCCACTGCTGCAACAGCGCCAGGTCCGCAATCGAGGGGCAGGTCCCTTCTCCCCCGCTGCACCCATCCGTCCCGTTCACGTTGACCAGGATAGGTCACCGAGCTACTATCTCGCCAGTTAGATAATTACTGGCGAGAAGATAGCGTGCTACCTATCAGCTCGGCCATCACGACCTTTCAGGGAGCCCGTCATGAGCGAGAAGTGGACCCTCGATCCCTCCGGCCACGAGGTGGCCGTCAGGAACAAGACCTTCTGGGGCCTGGCCACGGTCCGCGGCGTCTTCAAGACCGTGCACGGCGAGGGGGTGCTGGCCGAGGACGGCACCGGCGAGGGCGTCGTCACCGTCGAGTCCGCCTCGCTCGACACCCGCCTGGCCAAGCGCGACACCCACCTGCGCTCGGGCGACTTCTTCGACGTCGAGCGGCACCCGACGTTCCAGTTCGTGGTGGACCGGATAGGCCCGGTCAGCGCGGACAGCAACGAGGCGCAGGTCCAGGGCACGCTGAAGGTGCGCGACATCGTCAAGCCCCTGACGTTCATCGCGCACGCCGACCGGCGCGCCGACACCGTCACGCTGAGCGCGACGATCCCCTACACCCGCGCGGACTTCGGGATGACCTGGAACCAGCTCGGCATGATGGCCGCCAAGGGCGAGATCAGCGTGAAGCTGCGGTTCACGCGGCAGGGCTGAGCCGGGGCTCTCAGCTGAGCAGACCGGACCCGGTCCGCAGCACTATCGTCCCGAACGGCGCGTCCAGCCGCAGCCACCGGCCCGCCGAGCGCACCGCGGCCGACGCGGACTGCGCCTGCCCGAGGAACGCCATGGCGCGCGCGGCGTGCGCAGCCCGCACCGGCAGCCCGAACGACAGGGGACGGTCCCAGATCTCCGCGGCGATCCGGTCCACCTCCGCGCGCGTCCGCTCCCGGTCCGGGATCGCCTCGGCGCGCGCCTTGAACTCGGCGATGCCGCCGAGCGCTGCGGTCTCCACCTCCGCCACCGGCAACTCGCCGACCGTGCGCCAGCCGGAGCGCGGCGGCAGGAACCCGGTCCAGGCGGTCGCCCCGGCCAGCGGGCGGGGCAGCGGCAGTTCGCCGTCGTCGGCGATCGCGTGCAGCAGGTCGCCGGCCGAGACGGTGACGTCGGCCTCGACCTGCACGGCGGTCCGGACCTCGGCGCCACCGCCGGAATCGGCTTCGGCCCCGGCCGCCGATCCGGCGGGATCCAGTGCGAGGGTGCGCAGGGTCAGCACGTCGAACGGCGGCTGCCCGTAGACCCCGACCGCCGAGCCCGACGCCACCACCCGTACCGCCGCGGCCTTGTCGAACCGCAGCAGCCGCGTGAGGTATCCGCCGAGGTCGGCCGCCTCGTCCGCACCGGCCAGCCGCAGCGCCGACACCGCGCTCACGCTCCCGCCGGGGTGTAGTACTCGGCGAGGTAGTCCTTCTCCACCTGCGACAGCCGCCGCAGGTGGTTTCCCTCGATGTTGAACGGCACCAGAACCGAGGAAGCGGTCGCGTAGACGGCCTCGTCGTCGCTGACCTCGTAGGCCACGGTGAACTTCGCCGTGGCGATGGCGGTCACCCAGACCTCGACGCGCACCGGCTCGGGCCGGTAGACCAGCGGGCGCCGGTACTCGATCTCGTGCTTGGCCACCACCGTGCCGAACGTGGCGAACCCCTCCACCCCGGCCTCGGCGGCGCGGCGGAACATCCAGTCCACCCGCGCCTCTTCCAGGTAGCGGAGGTAGACCACGTTGTTGACGTGCTGGTAGGCGTCCATGTCGGACCACCGCAGCGGGCACAGGTACACGTGCCGTCTCCCCGGTCCGGCCGGGGAGGCGGTCCTCGTGCGGTCCGTGCTGGTCTGGGCGGTGCCGGTCATCAGTCGCGCGTCAGCTTCCGGTAGGTGGCACGGTGCGGGCGCAGCGACTCCGGGCCAAGGCGCTCGGCCTTGTTCTTCTCATAGCCCTCGAAGTTGCCCTCGTACCAGAACCACTTCGAGTCGCCCTCCCACGCCAGGATGTGCGTGGCGACCCGGTCCAGGAACCAGCGGTCGTGGGAGATGACCACGGCGCAGCCGGGGAATTCCAGCAGCGCGTTCTCCAGCGACGTGAGGGTCTCCACGTCCAAGTCGTTGGTGGGCTCGTCGAGCAGCAGCAGGTTGCCGCCCTGCTTCAGGGTCAGCGCCAGGTTCAGCCGGTTGCGCTCGCCGCCGGAGAGCACCCCGGCCGGCTTCTGCTGGTCCGGGCCCTTGAAGCCGAACGCCGAGACGTAGGCCCGCGAGGGCATCTCGACCTGACCGACCTTGATGTAGTCCAGGCCGTCGGAGACGACCTCCCACAGGCTCTTCTTCGGGTCGATGCCGGCGCGGTTCTGGTCGACGTAGGAGATCGAGACGGTCTCGCCGACCTTCACCGAGCCGCCGTCCGCCTGCTCCAGGCCCACCATGGTCTTGAACAGCGTGGTCTTGCCCGCGCCGTTCGGACCCACGACGCCGACGATGCCGTTGCGCGGCAGCGTGAACGACAGGTCGTCGATCAGCACCCGGTCGTCGAAGCCCTTGACCAGGTCGGACACCTCGATCACGACGCTGCCCAGACGCGGGCCCGGCGGGATCTGGATCTCCTCGAAGTCCAGCTTGCGGATCTTGTCCGCCTCAGCGGCCATCTCCTCGTAGCGGGCCAGCCGCGCCTTGCTCTTGACCTGGCGCGCCTTGGCGTTGGAGCGGACCCACTCCAGTTCTTCCTTCAGGCGCTTCTGCCGCTTGGCGTCCTTCTGCCCCTCGACCCGCATACGCGAGGCCTTGGTCTCCAGGTACGTCGAGTAGTTGCCCTCGTAGGGGTAGGCCCGGCCGCGGTCCAGCTCCAGGATCCACTGCGCGACGTTGTCCAGGAAGTACCGGTCGTGGGTGACGGCGACCACGGTCCCGGCGTACTTCTCCAGGTGCTGCTCGAGCCAGTTGACCGACTCGGCGTCCAGGTGGTTGGTGGGCTCGTCGAGCAGCAGCAGGTCCGGCGCCTCCAGCAGCAGCTTGCACAGCGCCACCCGCCGCTTCTCACCGCCGGAGAGCACCTTGACGTCGGCGTCGCCGGGCGGGCAGCGCAGGGCGTCCATGGCCTGCTCGATCTGCGAGTCCAGCTCCCAGGCGTTGCGGTGGTCCAGCTCGTCCTGCAGCTTGCCCATCTCGGCGAGCAGCTCGTCGGAGTAGTCGGTGGCCATCTGCTCGGCGATCTCGTTGAACCGCTTGAGCAGGTCCAGGGTCTCCTTGACGGCCTCCTGGACGTTCTCCAGGACGTTCTTGGACTCGTCCAGCGGAGGCTCCTGCAGCAGGATGCCGACGGAGGCGCCGGGTGCGAGGTTGGCGTCGCCGTTCGACGCCGTCTCCAGCCCGGCCATGATCTTCAGCACGGTGGACTTACCCGCACCGTTCGGGCCGACGACGCCGATCTTCGCCCCAGGAAGGAACGACAGGGTCACGTCGTCGAGGATGACCTTGTCGCCGTGGGCCTTACGCGCCTTGCGCAGGGTGTAAATGTACTCCGCCATAACCTAGAGCTTAGTTGCCGCGGGTTAATGGTTATGACGCCGTCACTCGGAAGGCGGGGATGTGACGGGGCTCACCTGCTCCGACGCTCCGACACCACCCCTTCTTCAGGACCCTGATTCACTCGCCGTTCACCACCGCGCCGCCGGTCACGCCCCGGATCCCGCCGCTTCCCGCCCCTTCAGCAGGCCATAGCCTGACCGGGAGCATCGCCGCCGGGACGCCAACGCGCCACACCACCGGCGTCCACACACTCCCCTTGCGAACCAGTGGCGCGCGCATAGACGGCGACGAAGTCGCGCGCGGAGTGACTGAAGTAGCGCTCGGCGGCCCGCGGGTAGTCGCCCCACTTGAAGGGACGCGGATCACCGGGGTCCGCGGAGGAGTCGTACGCCATGAAGGACGGCCAGCTGATGTTGATGTCCAGCTCCATGGCCCGCACGGCGCCGGCCTGCTGCAGCGCGGTCGCCAGCGACCGCGGCGACATCGTCGGACCGAGCGCGAAGACCACGTCGCCGTCCGCGGTGACACCGACCCCGGAGCGCCGCACGTAGGTGGCGCCGCCATCGGTGACACCCCAGGTGAACAGCGAGTCGATGTCCCCGGCGATCCGCCCGCCGTCGATCATCAACCGCCGCTGCTGCCGCACCCCGACGATGTCGGGACCGAGTGTCACATCACGGCCCCACACCCCGACGGTGAACGAGCCATCACTCCGGAACACCTCGGCGGCGACCCCGGGCACGAGCGGACCGTACTGCTTGCCGCCGAGATAGAAGCCACCACCGGAATCACCCATCAGGAAGCCGCCATTCCACGTGGCGACAAGCCCGTCCCGCCGATCCCGCGGCACCATGTCGGGCTGCGACCAACTACCGCCGGGCTGCGAATACCCGGGATGCAGCTCGAACCGCGCGGCGGACTCCTTGATCCACGCGATCGCCACCGGCGAGGACGTCCCGGCGGCGCGCAGCATCGTGCCCTGCACGACCGGCACCCCGCGCGAGTCGGCGGCGAGCACCCGCCACTGCCCCTCGTCGGCGAACGCCCGCGCCGCCGCCGCGACGAGCGGGGCCTGCAGGGGGTAGGCGTGCGGCTGGTTCCCGCGAACGGCGGCGGGCTTCGCCGCGGGCAACGTGCTGCCGACGGCGAGCCCCTGCGCGGGCGCGGCGGCCGGGCCCGACACGGTGCGCGCGCAGACCACGCCGGTGACCGCTGCGGCCACGGCGGCGCTGACCGCCAGTGCTGGAATCCATCGCGCGCGACCGCGCTTCATGTCACCCACTGCGATTATGTGCCCGGCGCGGGTGATGGGCAGACGGCGCCGAATGGCTGATGTGGGTGGGGTGCGTGCTCGGCTCGGCCGTGCGGCCGCGTGGCCGATCAGCGGCACGATGGCTCGGCCGGAATCGTGGTGGGCAGCCAGCGCCGCATGGCTCATGTGGGCGGGGTGCGTGCGCGGCTCGGCCGTGCGGCCGTGCGGCCGCGTGGCCGCGTGGCCGATCAGCGGCGCGATGGCTCGGCCGGGATCGTGGTGGGCAGCCGGTGCTGCCGCTGCCGGATTCGCCGGGGCGACCGGTCCCCGCGACCGGTCGCCTGGCTCAGCGCTTGAAGTCAGCGTCGTGTCATGCCGCCGCCGGCAGGCTCATCACCTCCGCGGGTGCGGGCGCTTTCTCAACGCTCGCGGGTTCCGGGCCGGCCGTCGGCAGGGCCGTCGTTTCGGTCTCGGTCGTGGCCGCCGCCTCCTCGCGGCGGCGGCCGGGGCCCGGGATGCGGGTGCCGCCGGGCGGGGTGGACTGGCGGTAGACGGTGGTGCCCCAGCGGAGGTCGTGGCCGATGGCTTGGATGTCGAGTTCGGCGGTGGTCATGTTCTCCTCGCCGCGGCGCCAGCGGCTGATGCGCAGGCGGCCGGTGGCCACCACGGGGTCGCCGACGCCCATGCTGCTCGCGACGTGGTCGGCCAGGGAGCGCCAGCAGACCGCGCTGAAGTAGTTGGGGTCGCCGTCGGTCCAGGTGCCGGTACGTTTGTCGTAGCGGCGGGGGGTGTTGCGGATCTGGAAGCGGGCGATCGGGTTGTTGTCGGTGGACTGGCCGTAGCGGATGTCGCTGCAGACGGTGCCGACCACGGTGACGGTGGTTTCGTTCATCGGTGCATCCCCCTGGATGTGCTGATGTGCTGATGCTGGGTTTCTGGGTTGTTCGCGGGGTGATCGCCTGCCCCGGATTTGCCGTGGGACTATGCTCGCATTCTTCGCCAATCGGGCACAAGGGTTCGAGGACGGTGCACTCTTTCGGCCCAGTCAGGGCTCTTCCGTGGGGCGGTGGGCGGTTTTAGTGTTTGCCGAAACGCCGCCGACGCAGGAGGTTCGTCGTGACCGGAACCGTGGACAACGCCGCCGAGGACTTCTTCGCCGTGATCGCGGGGCAGACCGTGCCATCGCTGCTGGAGCGCAATGCGGTCGAGTTCGGGGAGCGGGCGGCGATCACGAGTGCTCCGGATGCCGACGGGCAGACCAGTACCCTGACGTGGGCCGAGTTGCGGGAGCGCGCCGCGGAGTTCTCCGAGGGGCTGGTGGCGCTGGGCCTGGAGCCCGGGGACCGGCTGTTGACCATGATGTCCAGTCGGCCCGAGCACTGGATCACCGACTACGGCGCCCAACATGCCCGCGCCATCCCCTGCACCGCCTACGCCACCCTGTCCACCGAGCAGATCGGCTTCGTCGCCGCGCACAGTGCCGCGCCGATCGTCGTGCTGGAGGGCCGGCAGGAGATCGAGCGCTGGCAGCCGATACTGGCGGACCTGCCCGCGTTGCGGCATCTCATCGTGGTCGAGGAGGCCGACTGCGTCGTCACCGGCGAGGACGCGCACGGCAAGCAGTTCCTGCCCTACAGCGCGGTGATGGCGATCGGCCGGGAGCGGCTGGCGGGCAGTCCGAGCCTGTTCGAGCAGCGGTGGAAGCAGATCCGGCCGGAGGATCCGGTCGGGATGATGTACACCTCCGGGACCACCGGTGATCCCAAGGGTGTCGTGCTGACGCATCTCAACGTGCTGTACGAGGCGGCGGTCGTCGACGCCATCACCACGATCGAGGACTTCCCGGACACCATCGCCTACCTGCCGCTGGCGCACATCGCCGAGCGCGAGCTGAGCCTGTACGGCTCCGTCATGAAGGTCGCGCACGTCCATCTGTGCCCCGACCCGCGCCAGGTCGTCGGCGCGCTCGGCCGGGTCCACCCCGGCGGGCTGTTCGGCGTGCCGCGCATCTGGGAGAAACTCGCCGCGGGGGTCCAGGGCCTGGTCAAGGGGGCCGATCCGGCGCAGCGCGAGGCGTTCGAGAAGGCGCACGCGCTCACCCTGGAGGCCTCCGAGCTGCTCACGGCCGGCAAGCAGGTGCCCGAGGAGCTGGCGCGGGCCGTCGAGGAGGCCGACCGCACCGTGCTGGCCCCGGCCCGCTCCCTGCTCGGCCTGGACCGGGTCACCCGCGCGACCAGCGGCGCGGCCCCGATCTCGGTGGAGACCCTGCGCTACCTGCACGGCCTGGGCGTCCCGCTGATGGAGGTCTGGGGCATGTCCGAGACCAGCGGCGCGGCGACGGTGTGCACGCCGGAGGCGAACCGCGTGGGCACCGTCGGCAAGGCGGTGCCGGGGGTGGAGCTGAGGATCGGCGAGGACGGCGAGGTGTTCGTCCGCGGCCCGATCCTGCTGGCCGGCTACCTGCAGCCGGACGGCAGCGTGCTGTCCCCGCTGGACGCCGACGGCTGGCTGGCCACCGGCGACGTCGGCACCCTGGACGCCGACGGCTTCCTGACCATCACCGACCGCAAGAAGGAACTCATCATCACCTCGGGCGGCAAGAACATCGCCCCGACGCTGATCGAGAGCCACCTGACCGCGCACCCGGCGGTCGGGTTCGCGGTGGCGATCGGCGACCGCCGCCCCTACGTCACGGCGCTGATCGTCCTGGACGCGGACGTGTACGCCGGCGACGCCGCGAACTCCCCCGAGGCGCGCGCCGCCGTGGACCAGGCAGTGGAGAAGGCCAACGCCAAGCTCTCCCGGGTCGAGCAGGTGAAGAAGTACACGATCATCCCCGGTCCCTGGACCCCGGATACCGGCGAGGTCACGCCGAAGCTGAGCCTGCGCCGCCGCGTCATCACCGAGCGCTACGCCGACGTCATCGGCCAGATGTACGTGGAGACGGAAGGGAACGGCGAGGAGGAGCTTCACGCATAGGCGCGGAAACGCCTACGGAAGTACTGCATGTAGAACGTCATGGGCAGGCGACGTACCCGCCGGGGAACCCGCGGGTACGCCAGCCGCGCCGCACGCACCCCGAACCGGAACAGCCGCTCGCGCCGCGCGTCCCAGACGAGCCCGAACTCGTCCCGCAAGTGCTCCGGCAGCAGCCCGGTCGTGATGAGCCGGTTCACCGGCAACAGCGGACGCAGATAGAACGGGACCGCCCGGCTGTAGAGCAGGTCGTGGCAGATGCGCTTGGCATCGTCGGAGACCACCAGTGCCGCCAGCGCACCGTCCCAGTACTTCTCGAACTCCGCTACAGAAGACGGCCACATGTCCTCGGGACAGCCGAGGAGAGTTCCGTATAGCGCGCTCTCCCGGCAGAACTCCTCCTGCATCGCGGCAGGCATCGGCCCGAGCGTCAGCTCGTACATCTGGACCGCCGACTTGTAGAGCGTCGCGGCGACCCACAGTTGGAGGTCCGGATCATTCGCGGAGTACCCCGCCCCGGTGACGTACGTGTGGATCCGGTTCACGACACTGGCGACCCGCGCGGACTCCTCAGAAGTGCCGAGCGTAGTGCCGTAGATGAAGTCCAACGTCCCGCGCAGTCGCTTAAGGGGATTCTCCGTGAAGCGACTGTGTTCGGACACTCCCTGCGCCACCTTCGGGTGCGCCACCTGGAGCAGGATCGCGCGTCCGGCACCACCCAGGACGCAGGCCTCGCTCACGACCCGCTGGATCGCGGTCTCGTTCTGCCGTGTCGTCACTGCGCCAACCCCAATCCGGCCGCCCCCGCGAGCAGGCCCGCGGCAAGACTCACGCCGACGTTCGAGGCGGCCTTGGCGAACGCCCGTTCCTCCACGAGCCGCACGGTCTCGACACTGAACGTCGAGAAGGTCGTATAGGACCCGCAGAAGCCGGTACCGAGAATCGCCACCGCCTGCTTGGACAACCCGTCATGCGCTCCCATACCCACCAGCAACCCCAGGATGAACGCGCCGGAGACGTTGATCACAAGCGTGCCCCATGGGAAGGAGCCCCGGTTCCGGGACGCGACCAAGCGGTCTACGAGGTACCGCGCAGGCGCTCCCACAGCGGAAGCGAAGGCCACAAGGAGAAGCGTCATGCGCGGGACCATCCAGGGGAACGCCTGACGAGAACGGCGCGCGCCAGGAAGATGCCGAGTGCCGTGGCCGTCAGTCCGGCGAACAGGCTGCCGAACACGTCCAAGGCGGCCAGACCATAACGGCCCGCGGCCAAGAGCCGATCTGTGTCGATCATCCATGTGGAGAACGTCGTATAGGCGCCCAGGAAGCCGACCGCCCCGAAGGGACGCACATAGCGGGTCGGCGGCCACACCTCGATGACGCACACCAGCAGGACCGCCAGGACGAACGACCCGGTCACGTTGATCACGAACGTCGTCGTCGGGAACGTGTGCGCGGCGGTCGGGAACGCCTGGCCGAGCAGGTAGCGCGCGGGCCCGCCGAGGAACCCCCCGGCCGCGATGACCGCGATCACCCGCGCGGTGCTCGGAGCGGAGGTCGCCTCGGCGGCTGTGGGGGCGACCGGAGCCTCGACGCTGCTGCCCTCGCCCTCCGGCGGGATCTCGTGGTGCCATTCGTGGTGCGGCGCGAGGTGGTGCGGCCCGTGGTTCGTCCCGTCGCTCGGTCCGTGGCTCGGCCCGTGGCTCGGCCCGCCGTGGTGCGGCCCCGGGTCGGAGGGCGGCTGCGGGTGGTTCACGCGCCCATGATCGCCTGCGCGGCCGCCGATCACCAAAAACCCCGTCCCGGGCCGGAAAGGGGCATCGCGGGCATCCCCCGATTTGGCCATGGCACTCATAGCCGAATCAGGCCCCTACAGGTTGTTGACGCGCTGGCCACAGCCGTAGCGACGATGGACCGCGAGGCCGGCGGGCGTTCCCTTGGAGTCTCCTCCACCGACGCTTGGATTTTACCGTTACGCCTCAGATCGCGCATTTACAAGCACTGCGATGCGCACCTACATTCACAGGGCATCTCGCGCGAGCAGCCACCCTCACCCGATCTCCCACCACCACGCCTGGAGTGAGATGTCTCCCCTTTCCAGACGCAAGTTCCTGTCCGCCTCCGCGGCGGCGGCCGCCGGTGCCGCCTTGCTGCCGGAGACGCTGCGCACCGCCATGGCCGCCACCGCGGGCATGAGCGGCTCGCTCGGCGACATCGGCCACATCGTGATCCTCATGCAGGAGAACCGCAGCTTCGACCACTACTTCGGCACCCTGCCCGGGGTGCGCGGGTTCAACGACACGACGCCGTACCTGTTCCAGAACGGCACCACGGTGTCCGCCCAGCCCAACGGCAGCAAGACCATCCTGCCGTGGCATCTCAACACCCAGACCACCAGCGCGCAGTGCGTCCCGGACCTCGATCACAGCTGGTCCGGCATGCACAACGCCTGGGCCAACGGCTCGTACAACGGCTGGGTCGCGGCCAAGGGCGTGGACACCATGGGCTACTACACGCGGGCGGACGTCCCGTTCCAGTACGCCCTCGCCGACGCGTTCACCATCTGCGACGGCTACCACTGCTCGGTCATGGGCCCGACCAACCCGAACCGGCTGTACCTGTGGACCGGGATGATCGACCCGAACGGCACCGGCGGCGGCCCGGTCACCGACAACTCCGAGGCCGGCTACACCTGGACCACCTACCCCGAGCGGCTGCAGGCCGCCGGCGTGACGTGGAAGGTGTACCAGGAGACCGACAACTACGACGACAACGCGCTGGCCTGGTTCAACCAGTACAAGAACGCCGCCACCAGCAGCCCGCTCCACCAGCGCGGCATGGTGAAGTCCACGGACTCGGTCGCGGAGTTCCAGGCCGACGTCACCGCCGGGACACTGCCGCAGGTCTCCTGGATCGTCGCCCCGGCCGGCAAGTCCGAGCACCCGAACTACGCCCCGGCCCTGGGCGCGGACTACGTCTCGAAGATGCTCACCGCACTGGCGTCGAACTTGGACGTGTGGTCCAAGACCGTCTTCATCCTCAACTACGACGAGAACGACGGCTTCTTCGACCACGTCATCCCGCCGACCCCGCCGGCCGGCACCCCCGACGAGTTCGTCAGCGGCCTGCCGATCGGGCTGGGCGTGCGCGTGCCGCAGATCGTCATCTCGCCGTGGTCGCAGGGCGGCTGGGTGGACTCCACGATCTACGACCACACCTCCACGATCAGGCTGATCGAGGCCTGGACCGGTGTGCAGGAGCCGAACATCTCCGCCTGGCGGCGCGCGGTCTGCGGCGACCTGACCACCGCGCTGAACTTCGCCGGCACGACGACCACGTTCCCGACCCTGCCGGCCACCGGCCCGCTGGTGACCGCGGCGAACAACCAGTGCTCGACGCTGCCCGCGCCGACGCCTCCGGCGACGCAGAGCATGCCGACGCAGGAGTCGGGGACGAAGAGCCAGCGCGCCACGCTCTACCAGCCGAACGTCACCGGCCGGTACGACCTGGCCGCCGGCCGGTTCTGGACGGACTTCTCCAACGCCGGCGCACAGGCCGTCCCGCTGCAGGCCTACACCATGGCCTACCGGACCTTCGCGAACTGGCAGTACCTCGTCGCGCCGAACTCGACGTCCTCGGACTACTGGAGCGCGCAGAGCGTCAGCGCCGGCAAGTACTCGCTCGACGTGCACGGCCCCAACGGCTTCCTGCGCTCGTTCGTCGGCGACCTGACCACCATCAGCAACGCCTCGCTGCCGCACCTGGAGGTCAAGCCGAGCTACGACACGGCGAACAACGCGCTGGTGCTGACGATGACCAACACCGGCACGGCCTCGGCGGTGATCACCGTCAAGGCGAACAACTTCATCAGCGGCGGACCCTGGACCTTCACGGTCGGCGGCGGCGCGACCGTCACCCACTCCTGGTCCACCTCGGGCGGCTGGTACGACCTGACCGCCACCGCGAACGTCGGCGACAACTTCCTGCGCCGCTTCGCCGGGAAGATCGAGACCGGCCAGCCCGCGGCCCCCACCAGCAGCGGGGGCGGCGGCACGCCGGCCGTCCTGAGCCGGACCGGCTGGACGGTGAAGTACGTCGACAGCCAGGAGACGGCCGGCGAGAACGGCGCGGCGACGAACGCTATAGACGGCAGCACCTCCACGTACTGGCACACCCAGTGGTACAACGTCTCGCCGAACCCGCCGTGCCCGCACGAGGTCCAGCTCGACATGACCGCGTCGCACTCCGTGTCCGGCTTCACGTACCTGCCGCGACAGGACGGGAGCAACCACGGCTGGGTCGGCCAGTACGAGTTCTATGTGAGCGCCGACGGCACCAACTGGGGCACCGCGGTGGCGACCGGTACGTTCGCCAACGACAACACCCTGAAGACGGTCAACTTCACCGCGGCGACGGGCCGCTATGTGCGGTTCCGGGCGTTGACGGAGGTAAACGGGAACCCGTGGACCTCCTGTGCGGAGCTGAACGTTATAGGGATCTGATCTACCGGAAGAACTGGTAGCGCATCTCTAAAAGGTCGTGGGAGGGGTCCAGGTTGTGCGGCTGTTTCGCGCCGGTCAACTCGAACCCCTCCCGTTCGTAGAAGCGGCGCCCTCTGTCGTTGTCGTCACGGACCAGAAGGGTCAGGTCCTTGGCGTCCGTGGTCCGCGCAAAGTCCACACAAGCCTGGTTCAGGAGGCGAGCCACCTCCGTACCCCGCGCTTCGGGCCGCACATAGACGCCGAGCACGTGGTGCACGCCGGGGTGGGCGTTGTGCGGCATCACGCCCCACATACCGACCAGCTTGCCGGTGGTGTCGTCGACCGCGACGAAGAAGGCCTGCAAGTCCGAGGTGGCGTTGGTCCGCGCCCGCTCCTGCCACGTCTCGTCGGGGATGGCGAGCGCCTGCTCGTGGGTCTGCCCGAAGTTCGTCGGCGAGTCGATCAGCGCCGCCAGGCGCAGTTCTCGGTAGTCCCGCCACTCATCCGCTGTGGTGCGGCGCACGCTGTAAGCCATACAGCGCATCCTCACAGGCATACCGATCCAGGTGCCACGGAATTAGCTCAGGCGACCAGCCCGACGAACCCGGCGAGGAACGCCGGCGCCCCGAGCCCGACCAGGCCCCAGCCCACGACCTCCATCAGGCCCTCGCGCTTGCACTGCCGGTGGTGCTCGGCCCGGCCGCTGCTGAAGCGGGCCGTGGACTCGTGCAGCCACTTCGCTCCCCGGTCGGACATGTCCATGCGCCGGTAGGCGAGCACCCGGAGCACGTCCAGGGCCAGCACCAGCCCGAGCGCGACGAACACCAGCCCGAGTGTCACCGCGCCGGCGTCGCCCCACATGCTGTGCAGCGTGCCGGAGTGGTCCGCGAGGCGGTCGCCCAGGGACTTCGAAGCGATCATCCATGACTCCCAAAACAGTGGATGCGGGACGTCGACCGCGAACGCGGCGAACACGTCCCCAGCAAGAGTCTCACCTAAAGATCTGATAGTCGCGACATGTGGGACGAACGTGAGCAACGTTTCGATTAATTCATGGCGACCGGGCGTCCCACTCTCGCGGGTGCCCCAGCAGGCGCAGGAGTCCCACAAGTGTGACCATCGCCGTATGGTGGCCAAGCACTATGCCGCGATCTTCAAGGCGCCGGGGTCGAAGGGCTTCTCCTCCGCCGCGTTCGTGGGCCGGCTGCCGATGTCGATGCTCGGGCTGGGCATCATCTTGATGATCAAGGAGTCGACCGGGAAGTACGCGCTGGCCGGCGTGGTGGCCGGGACGATGGCGCTGGTGCAGGCGTTCTGCGGCCCGTTCCTGGCGCGGCTGATCGACCGGCGGGGCCAGGCCGAGATCGGGTTCCCGTCGCTGGTGGTCTCCACCACCGCGCTGATCTCGCTGATGCTCTGCGTCCGCTTCAAGGAGCCCACCTGGACCTGGTTCGCCTCGGCGGCGCTGGCCGGGGCCTTCCTGCCGAACGTCGGGGCGCTGGTGCGGGCCCGCTGGACCAAGGCGTACACCGGTACGCCCTCGCTGCACACCGCCTACTCCTTCGAGGCGGTGATGGACGAGGTCGTCTTCATGATCGGCCCGATCCTGGTCACCTTCCTGACCCTGCAGGTGCACCACGAGGCCGGGGTGGGCCTGGCCACCGGGTTCCTGGCGGCCGGGACCGCGGCGTTCCTGCTCCAGCACCGCAGCCAGCCCAAGCCGCATCCGGCCGCACACCACACCGGACCGCCGGCGATCGCCATCCCCGGCATGCGCGTGGTGCTGGTGTGCGCGATCGCGATCGGCGTGATGTTCGGGTCGATCGAGGTGGTCACCGTCGCCTTCGCCGAGGAGCACGGCCACGGCGACTGGTCCGGGCTGCTGCTGGCGGTCTACGCCGGCGGCTCGTTCGTCGCCGGGCTGATCTTCGGCGCGACGCACTGGTCCGCACCCCTGGCCCGGCGGATCCAGATCCTGCTGGCCCTGGTCCTGGTGACCGCGACGCCGATGACGCTGGCGCCGAACATCGGCGTGCTGGCGCTGGTGCTGCTGCTGGCCGGGTTCGCCATCTCCCCGACCCTGATCACCCTGGTCGCCCTGGTGGAGTACCTGGTCCCGGCGGCGCGGCTGACCGAGGGGATGGTGATCGAGACCACCGGCGCCGCGGTCGGGATCACCGCGGGTTCGGCGGTGTCGGGCTGGCTCATCGACCGTTCCGGGGCGCACACCGCATATCTGGTCCCAGTGGCAGGAAGCGCCCTCGCCCTCTTGACTGCGGTGCTCGGCTCGCGTTGGCTACGTCCGGGGGATCCGGCGATCGAGTGAACGGCGCGGCTCACGGCTGGCGTGCCGGCGGAAGAATCGGGTGAGGCGTGGCGGGCGCGAACGAGTGGTCCAACTGGGCGGGCAACCAGACGGCGAAGGCGGCCAAGGTGGTCACCCCGCGGACCGCCTCCGAGGTCGTCGAGATCCTGCGCACCGCCGACGACGACGGGATGACGGTCAAGGCGGTCGGCTCCGGCCACTCCTTCACCCCGGCCGCGGTCACCGACGGGATCCTGGTCAAGCCGGACGGCCTGACCCGGCTCAAGCAGATCGACCGCGAGGCCGGCCTGGTCACGGTCGAGTCCGGCATGCCGCTGCACCAGCTCAACGCGCTGCTCGCGGAGAACGGCCAGGCGCTCACCAATATGGGTGACATCCAGGTCCAGACCGTCGCCGGCGCGATCGGCACCGGCACGCACGGCACCGGCCGCGCCTCGGGCTCGATCGCCGCGCAGGTGGCGGCCCTGGAGCTGGTCCTGGCCAACGGCGAGATCGTGATCTGCTCCCCCACCGAGAACGCCGAGCTGTTCCAGGCCGCGCGCCTGGGCGTCGGGGCGATCGGCTACGTGACCGCCGTGACGTTCCGCACGGAGCCCTCGTTCCTGCTCACGGCCCGCGAGGAGCCGATGAAGCTGGACGCGGTGCTCGACGGCTTCGACGACCTGGCCGACAACAACGAGCACTTCGAGTTCTACTGGTTCCCCTACACGACCAGCACCAACATCAAGCGCAACAACCGCTCGGCGGGCCCGGCCGCACCGCTGTCCGGCTTCCGGCACTGGGTGGACGACGAGTTGCTGTCGAACTCGGTGTTCGGCGCGGCGCAGCGGCTGGCACGGACCGCGCCGCGGCTGACCAAGACGGTCTCGAAGGTCTCCGGCTCGGCACTGTCGGCACGCAGCTACACCGACCGCTCGGACAAGGTGTTCACCTCGCCGCGGCGCGTGAAGTTCGTGGAGATGGAGTACGCGGTCCCCCGCACCGCGTTCGTGTCGGCCTTCCGCGAGGTCACCCAGCTGATCAACGCCTCCAGCTGGAACGTGAACTTCCCGATCGAGGTGCGCGTGGTCCCGGGCGACGACCTGTGGCTGTCCACGGCGCACGGCCGCGACACCGCGTACATCGCCTGCCACATGTACCAGGGCACGCGGTTCGACGAGTACTTCAAGGCGGTCGAGCAGGTGCTCGTCGCGCACGAGGGCCGGCCGCACTGGGGCAAGATGCACACCCGCGACGCCGAGTACCTGGGCAAGACCTACCCGCGCTTCGAGGACTTCCTCGGGGTGCGCGACCGGGTGGACCCGAAGCGGATGTTCGCCAACGAGTACACCCGGCGCGTTTTCGGGGACTGAGACCCGGCTGCGCCGCGACCGTCGCAGGCGTGGCGGTCGTGGTACGGCACCAGCGCCCGCCCGGCGATGTTGAGTGATCGCTTTATCCGACCAATGCACGTGAGGGTCGGCGCGCCCCCACCCCCGGCGTCCCCTATCTCAGTGAGCGGACCTCCTACCATCGGCACCGAAAGTGATGGACCGATCACACTCGGGAGTCAGCGGTGGCGACGGATCAGGGAACCGACACGAAGAACCGGCGCAAGGCCGCGGTCCTCGGAGCGGGCGGGGCCGGGCTGGCCGCCGCCGCGCTGGCGGCGATGAGCGTGGCGCAGGGCGCCGTGGACCGGTCACCGGAACCTCGCCGCTGGCGCCACCGCTGGGCGCGTGCCTGGGATCGCAGTGCCCGGGGACATGGCCGCCGCCCTACAACGGCGACTTCGCCGGCCGCGACGCCGCGATCAACATCTTCGCCGGCGCCGACTTCTCGGTGACCGGTCGGGCCGCCGAGGCCGAGGGCAAGATCGTGGTGCTCAGGGACTTCCGCGAGGACAAGAACGGCGGCGGGATCTTCAACGCCGGCGAGGTCGGGGTCGGCTCGCGGGTGCCGCCGCCGGACGGGGCCGACTTCCTGACCGTCGGCCGGAACGTGGACATCGTGGACGGCAACCGGCTGCAGGTCGGCGGCAACGACTCCAAGACCACGGCCTACGGCAACCTGCGCTATGCCGGGACGCTGAGCGGCCAGGTGGAGGTGGTCCCGGCGGGTGAGTCGATCCACGACGCCGACGCCACCGGCCAGTACTCGTCGCTGCGGGGCTACATCGAGGACCGCTCCGAGTGCGCCGCCACCGCGACGGCGACCGGCAGCGTCACGGTGGACGGGCCGCAGGTGACCTTCACCGGCGACGGCACCAGCCTGCTGCAGGTCTTCGACGTGCCCGGCGACATCGGCGGGGACCGGGCCGCCGACATTGTCTTCACCGGGATCCCAGCCGGCGCCACCGTGCTCGTCAACATGACCGGGACCACCCCGACCGTGAACACCAACACCGGCAGCGGCCTGGCCGGGGACCCGACCACCGACCTGCGCCCGCGGCTGATGTGGAACATCCCGAACGCGACCACGGCCGAGATCAAGGGCGGGGCCCAGTTCCAGGGCTCGATCCTCGGCGGGAACCCGAGCGGGACGGTCACCATCTCGGCACCGGGACAGAACGGCCGGGTCTACGTGGCCGGGAACCTGGTTCTGACCAACTCGAGCGCCGGGGCCGAGATCCACGCGTATCCGTTCGACGGGGTGCTGCCGGAGTGCGGGTCGTCGCCGAACTCGAGCTCGTCGACCAGCACGACGCCGAGCACAGAGCCCACCACGACGGCGCCGACCAGCACCGAGCCGACGACCACGGCTCCCACCACCACCGAGCCGACCACCACGACCTCGACCTCAGAGCCGTCCTCACCATCCTCGCCGTCGTCGTCGAGCAGCAGCCCCTCCTCGTCGAGCTCGAGCAGCAGCTCCCCAAGCAGCTCCCCGCCGTCGTCCGCGCCCCTGCCGACGACGCCCGGCGAGAGCCGGCCGTCGGGGCGTCCCTCCGTCCCGCCCTCCGCCTCCCGGCGCGAGCACGGCCTGGCGGCGACCGGGGCCCGGTTCGCGCCGTTCCTCGGGCTGGCCGCCGCGGCGCTGTCCGTCGGGGCCGGTTTTGTGGCGTTCACCACCCGCAAGAAGGGCAAGCACGTCTAGCCACGGGCGATGGCGAGACGGCGGGTCCGCATCCCGGACGACAGTGGACGCGTCCGGGATGCGCTGCCAGGCTGATGAACATGTCCCGTGCCGGAATCGCCCTCGTCAGTCGACGCCACGTCGACTACGGACGTCTGTCCAGCATGGTCTGTACGGCCTGTACCGCGCTCTGACCCGCGCTTCGGCGGTTCGACTCCCGCGCCTCCTCCCTCCCGGCCGTACGAACCTTCCTTAAGGACCTCCCGACATGACCGTCACCGAGCCCACGCCTGCCCGCGTCAGCCGTCCCCGCCAACAGCGTGGGGAAGGCCAGTGGGCCAAGGGCTACTTCACGCCGCTCAACGGCAACGAGCAGACCAAGAAGGACGACGACGGCCTGAACGTCCGGGCCCGCATCGAGAACATCTACGCCTACCGCGGGTTCGACTCGATCGACGGCGGCGACCTGCGCGGCCGGTTCCGCTGGTGGGGCCTGTACACGCAGCGGCGCCCCGGCATCGACGGCGGCAAGACCGGCATCCTGGAGCCGGAGGACCTGGACGACAAGTACTTCATGCTGCGGGTGCGCATCGACGGCGGCCGGCTGAGCCTGGCGCAGCTGCGGGCCGTCGCCGAGGTCTCCGAGAAGTACGCGCGCGGCACCGCCGACGTCACCGACCGGCAGAACATCCAGCTGCACTGGGTGCGCGTCGAGGACGTCCCGGCGATCTGGCGGACGCTGGAGGGCGTCGGGCTGAGCACCGCCGAGGCGTGCGGCGACGTCCCGCGCGTGATCCTCGGCTCGCCGGTGGCCGGCATCTCGGCCGCCGAGGTCATCGACGCCACGCCCGCGATCGAGGAGATCTCGCAGCGCTACATCGGCAACCCGGAGTTCTCCAACCTGCCGCGCAAGTTCAAGACCGCGATCAGCGGCCTGCAGGACGTGGTGCACGAGATCAACGACATCTCCTTCGTCGGCGTGGTGCACCCCGAGCTCGGCCCGGGCTTCGACCTGTGGGTCGGCGGCGGCCTGTCGACGAACCCGCACTTCGCCAAGCGGCTCAACGCCTTCGTGCGCCTGGAGGAGGTCCCCGACGTCTGGGCCGGCGTCTGCGGCATCTTCCGGGACTACGGCTACCGCCGGCTGCGCAGCCGCGCGCGCCTGAAGTTCCTGGTCGCGGACTGGGGCGCGGCGAAGTTCCGCGAGGTGCTGGAGACCGAGTACCTCAAGCGCACGCTGCCCGACGGGCCCGCGCCGGAGCCGGCCCCGGCCTACGACCGCGACAACATCGGCGTGCACGTCCAGAAGGACGGCAAGCGCTACATCGGCTTCGCCCCGCGCGTCGGCCGGGTCGACGGCGCCACCCTGGCCAAGATCGCGGACCTGGCCGAGGCGGCCGGCTCGGACCGGGTGCGCACCACCGCCGAGCAGAAGCTGCTGATCCTGGACGTGCCCGAAGAGCGCGTCGAGGAGCTCGTCACCAACCTGGAGGCGCTGGACCTGCAGGTCCGGCCCTCGGTCTTCCGCCGCTCGACGATGGCCTGCACCGGCATCGAGTTCTGCAAGCTGGCGATCGTGGAGACCAAGAAGAGCGCCTCGAACCTGATCGACGAGCTGGAGCGCCGGCTGCCGGACTTCGACCAGCCACTGACCATCAACCTGAACGGCTGCCCGAACTCCTGCGCGCGCATCCAGGTCGCCGACATCGGCCTGAAGGGCCAGCTGGTCCTGGACGAGAACGGCGAGCAGGTCGAGGGCTACCAGGTACACCTCGGCGGGCACCTCGGTGCGCAGACCAAGGACCCGGAGGACGTCGGGGACGGCGCGTTCGGCCGCAAGGTGCGCGGTCTGAAGGTGACGGCCGCGGGGCTCCCGGACTACGTCGAGCGCGTGGCGCGCCGCTTCCAGGAGCAGCGGCACGAGGACGAGACGTTCGCGCAGTGGACGGTCCGCGCCTCGGAAGCGGATCTGGCATGAGCGAGCGCGCGGCACCGGCGTACTGCCCCTACTGCGGGGACGAGGATCTGCGCCCGGAGGAGGGCGGCCACCGGCGGTGGTCGTGCCGCTCGTGCCGCCGCGTGTTCGAAATCGCGTTCGTGGGATTGCTGGCATCCCGGGCCGATCAGACCCGGGATTCGGCATCCGGGTCCTGACAAATAAACACTAAAGATACCTCCAAGAAGACTCCCAAAAGCCTCTTCGAGAGATCACAATGGTCTGTGACGCCTCCACAAGGAGCTGCCTGTGACCATTTTCGGGCCCGACATATCGTCGTACCAAAGCGGGCTGAGCTTGTCCCGGCTCGCGGACGCCGCCTTCGTCATCGCCAAGACGACCGAGGGCACCTACTACACCGACGCTGACTACCAGACCTGGCGCGGCCAGGCCGCGCAGCTCGGCAGACCGTTCATCTGGTACCACTTCCTGTCCGGCGAGAGCACCACGGCGCAGGCCGCGCACACCGCGGCCAACGTGGGCGACAAGTTCCTTCCCGGCATGCTGGACGCCGAGCCCGCCGGCTCGTACACACCGACGCTGGCGCAGATCCTCGACTACGTCGACGCCGCCCACGCAGTCGGCCTCAACCTGCGTCTGGTCTACCTGCCCCGCTGGGTGTGGACCCAGATCGGCTCGCCGGACCTGTCCGCGCTCACCGACCGGGGCGTTTCCCTGGTCTCTTCGCAATACCCGGGCGGGTCCGGAGGCCCGGGGAGCATCTATCCCGGGGACGGGGCCGCCGGCTGGCAGCCCTACGGCGGGCTGACGCCCCTGATCTACCAGTTCACGAACCAGGCCTCCGACGGCGGACAGACGTTGGACTACAACGCCTACCGCGGCACGAGCGCGGACCTGGTCGCGGAACTGACCTCGACGAACGGTACGGAGGACGACGACATGCCCGCATTCGCCACTGGTGTGATCGAGCCCGGCGACGGAGCCGTCACGGTGGTGCTGCCGCCGCCGGCGAACTACGGCGGCGCCGGCTGGGGCGACGTCTGGTTCAGCCTGGGCGCCGACTTCGGCACGGCGACCGTGCGGGTCGCGATCTTCACCCACGGCCAGGGCTGGTCGCACATCTACGAGGACGTGGTCGTCGACGCCGCGGCCGACCGCGTCAACCCCTTCGGCGGGCCGCTGCCGACCGGCGTGCAGAAGATCAGCGTGGCGCGCCGGTCGAACCCGGACGTGCCGCTGGCCTACCTGGTCGAGGCCGTGCACCGCTGAGCGTTCCGGCAAGGGCCGGGCAAGGGTCCGGGCTGCTCACCGCACGGTGAGCAGCCGGAGAACTCGCGCTTAATCGATTGAGGCCGACCCGTTGACCCGGGTTGGCCTCGTTGCTAGTTTCCCCCTCGCAGACGATCTCAGGGGCCTGGCCCCCGGGTTTCATCGGGCGCTGACAAGCCCCATCGCACCACGGACGACATGTGCAGCGCGCGGTACCTCCGCGTGCCGATCCCGTGCGCCCGCGCACCACACACGCCGCCTCGGCCGACCCGGCCGGCCGGCGAGGTCCCAGCGAGAGGAAGCCACCCCATGCTCCGCACCCCCACCTCCGCCCGTGGCAAGGCGCGCCTGGCCGCCGCCGCTGTCGGCGCCAGTGCCGCGTTGATCGCCGCGCTCGGCACGTCCGGCTCCGCGCAGGCCGCTCCGGCCCCCGTGCGCCACGGCGTGATGCCCACGGTCGCCGGGGCCGCGCAGTTCCGCGCGCAGGCCGCCCACGACACGGCCACCGCGGCGGCCGCCACCGGCCCGGAGACGCTGTCCTACGGCGGCGGCATCGACGGCATCGGCGTGATGGACCAGCACCCCAAGGTCTACGTCATCTTCTACGGCAGCCAGTGGGGAACGCAGAGCAAGGACGCCAACGGCAACCTGACCTTCTCCAACGACCCGCAGAAGGGTGCTGCCACCGCCCAGATGCTGTTCAAGGGCGTGGGCACCGGCGGTGAGTCGTGGTCCGGGACCATGACCCAGTACTGCGACGGCTCGCTGGTCAAGACCGGCGCGACCAGCTGCCCCTCCGGCGCCGCGCACGTGCCCTACCCGACCGGCGGCGTGTTCGCCGGCGCCTGGTACGACAACTCGGCCAAGTCCCCGTCCGCCGCCAGCGGCCACCAGCTCGGCGAGGAGGCGTTGAAGGCGGCGAAGCACTTCGGCAACACCACCGCCGCCTCGAACCGGGGCGCCTACTACGTCATCCTGTCTCCGCACGGCACCAACCCTGACCACTACCAGGGCCAGTACTGCGCGTGGCACGACTACAACGGCGACACCACGCTGACCGGCGGCGCCGTGGCCTCGACCGTCGGCGACTTCGCCTTCTCCAACCAGCCCTACAACATGGACTCCGGCGCCGGCTGCGGTGTCAACTTCCTGAACTCCGGCAGCAAGGGCACGCTGGACGGCTGGACCATGACCCTGGGCCACGAGTACAGCGAGACCATCACCGACCAGAACCCGGCCGGCGGCTGGACCAACAACACCGGCTCGTCCTACAACGGGCAGGAGAACGCCGACGAGTGCGCCTGGCTCAAGGGCGTGACCGGCGGCGCGGGCAACATCAAGTTCGCCAACGGCACCTACACGTTCCAGGGCAGCTGGTCCAACGACACCAATGTGTGCGCGCTGACGCACGCGGCGGTGAAGTGACGCGGTTCTGACCCGGTTCTGACGTGGTTCTGACGCGGTTCTGACCCAGTGCGGCTTCCGCCGGGTCTCAGCCCTCGGGCTGGGGCTCGGCGGGAGTCCACAGGCCGGGCCCCGGTGGCAGCACGGCCTCGGCGGCCAGCTGCTCGTCCCGTGACGGCTCCGCCTGCGCCGGGATGATGAGCGTGGGCGCGTCGGCCGACGCCGGCAGCAGCTGCGGCAGCGGCTGCGGCGCCGCCTCGCCGTACACCTCGACCCCGTGCACCCGCGCGGTGGCGACCAGACTGTGCCGAACCTCCGGCCAGGTCGCCATCACCAGCGCCGCGAACACCCCGGCCTGGAGCGTCTTCTCCCGCCCGAGCGCGCCGCGGTACACGACCTCGCTGACCACGTCGCCGCCGCGGGCCCTTGTCAGACGCGGCCCCGCGAACTCCCCCAGCATCGCCATCGCGTGGTCCACCACCCACTTGCGGCCCGGCACCGGCGGCAGCATGTGCCGGATCTTCTCCGCCTCGCGCGCCATGGCCGCGTCGGAGACCACCTCGACCACGTCGCGCACGACGACCCGGACGGCCTTGCCCCAGGGCACGTCCTCACCGTCGAAGGCCACGTGATCCGGTCCGACGGCCACCTCGCCGTAGCGGTCGAGCAGTCCCAGCGGCTTCAGCGCCATCGACGGCAGATCCGTACGCCGCCGCAGATAGGCGGCGAGGGAGATCTCCCACACCGTGGTCGCGGGCACGTCCGGCATCGGGATCATCGCTGTCTTCTGGTCCCCCACGCGGCTTACTCTAGCGATCCGGGTGCGGGCCCCCTCCCCGAGACTGGCGGCATGCCTACTGTCGCGGACGTGCTGTGGAAGATGCTCGCCGACGCCGGTGTGCGCCGCTGCTACGGGATCGTGGGCGACGCCCTGAACCCGGCGATCGACGCGCTGCGGCGCGCCGGCGACATCGACTTCGTCCATGTCCGGCACGAGGAATGGGGCGTGTTCGCGGCGGTCGCGGAGGCGAAGATGTCGGGGCGGCCGGTGGCGGTGTGCGGCACCGCCGGCCCCGGAGTGAGCCACCTGATCAACGGGCTGCTCGACGCCCGCAAGGAGGGCGCCCCGGTGATCGCGATCGCCGGCGACGTCGAGACCTCCATCATGGACACAGACGGTCTGGAAGAACTGAACCCTTATACGTTCTTCAACGTGGCGTCCCTATATACGGGGCGCCTTATAGATCCCAAACAATTGCGCCCGATCGTCACCTCCGCGATCACCACCGCGCTCGCCGAACAGGGCCCGACCGTCATTTCCCTGCCGGGAGACGTAGCGGCGGCGGACGCACCGGAGGTGCCGAGACATATAGCGTTGCCCAATACTGCCGCCGGTCCGGCGCCCGATGAGGACGTCGCGCAGTTGGCGGACATCATCAACGCCGCCAAGACGGTCACCATCTTCGGTGGCGAAGGCTGCCAGAACGCCCGAGAGCAGGTCCTCGCTCTCGCGGACAAGCTGAAGGCGCCCGTCGGCTACAGCTTCAAGGGCAAGCAGTGGCTGGAGTACGACAACCCGCACGCGGTCGGCATGACCGGGCTGCTCGGCTACGGCGGCTGTTGGGAGGCGGTGAACCACGCCGACGTCCTCCTGATGCTGGGCACGGACTTCCCCTTTCCGCAGTTCCTCCCGCACAAGGATGTGAAGGTGGTCCAGGTGGACCGCGACGGCCGCCGCTTGGGCCGCCGCGTACCGCTGGCCCACGGACTGATCGGCGACGTCGGCGCCACCCTGGACCTGCTGCTGCCGAAGGTGTCGGAGAAGTCTGATGCCGCCTTCCTGCACAAGTGCCAGAAGAAGACCGAGGACTTCGACAAGCAGTTGCAGCACTACGTCGATCAGGGCCCGGCGCTCAAGCAGATCCGCCCGGAGTACCTGGCCGCCACCCTGGACCGGCTCGCCCCCGAGGAGGCGGTCTTCACCGTCGACACCGGTACGGCGTGCATATGGGCCGCGCACTATCTGCACTTCGGCCCGAAGCGCCACCTGTTCGGCAGTCTCACGTGGGCCTCCATGGCCAGCGCCTCGCCGAACGCGTTCGGAGCCAAGATGGCCTTCCCGGACCGTGCGGCGATCGCGCTGTGCGGTGACGGCGGCTTCACGATGCTCGGCCTCGGCGACCTCCTCACGGAGGTGCAGCGCAAGACCGAGATCGTCCACGTGATCCTGAACAACGGCAAGCTCGACTTCGTCTGGATCGAGATGCAGGAGGCCGGGCTGAAGCCGTGGGGCGTCGACTTCCAGAACCCCGACTTCGCCAAGGTCGGCGAGGCGCTCGGGGCCAAGGGGATCCGGATCGAGCACCCCGCCGACCTGGAGCAGGGCTTGAAGGAGGCGTTGAACCACCGTGGCGGCCCCGTGGTGGTCGACGTGGTGGTCGATCCCTATGCGTTGGCGCTACCGGCGCACACTCCGGCGGCCACCGTTAAGGGCTTCACGCTCAGCGTCGCTAAGCAGGCCCTGACCGGACACCTCGGGGATGTCGTGAAGGAAGCGACGCACAACGTGCGGCTGCTCTGACCTCAGAACGCTTCCGCGAGCCGTTCGACCTGTGCCGGATCGGCGCCGTAGCAGTAGAGCATGACCTCGTCGACGCCGAGATCGGCGTATTGCGCGATGGTTTGCCGGATCGCCGCCTCAGTGGTGAGCATCCCGGCAACCATGTGGTCCGCTCTTTCCCCGGCGAACCGGTAGTACGCGGCCATGGCGGCGCGCGCGTCGTCGACGACAACCTGCGGGCCGAGGGCCGCGTTCGCTTGAGCGACGATCCGCGGTGCGCCCGACCGTCCGGCCTCGGCCCAGGATCGGCGGACGGTGTCGATCAGCGGTCCGATCCAGGAAGGCGGCGCGGCGGCGAGGAACCCGTCGCCGAACCGGGCGACGCGGGCCAGCGCGGCCGGCTGGAAACCGCCGAACAGCACCTCGGGACCGCCGGCCCGGTACGGCCGCGGACCGATCGGACCGACGGTCTGGCTGTAGGCGGCTCCGGACCAGACGCGCCGCATGACGGACATCTGCCGGTCCAGGAGACGCCCCCGGGTGCGCAGGTCGGTGCCCGCGGCCTCGTGGTCGTCCTCCCGGCCGCCGACGCCCAGGCCCAGGACGAACCGGCCGCCGCTGATCCGGTCGAGCGTGGCCGCCTGCTTGGCCAGCAGGACCGGTTCGCGCAGCGGCGCCAGCAGGACCTCGGTCTGAAGCCGGACGCGACTGGTCACCCCGGCCAGGACGCTCAAGGCGACCAGGGGCTCGGGGTTGTCATAGACGAGACGGTCGAGCAGACCGAGGGTGGTGAACGGTCCGGTGTCCGCGGCGCGGGCCCAATCGGGCAGCAGCTCGGGGGCGCTGATGGGCAGACCGATTCCGACTTCCATGGGAAAACCTCCGTGAGGGCACGATGCATCGATGCCGCCCTCTCCAGGACCTCGACGTCGCGAGGCGAAGGGCTCCCATTCTGCGGCGTTCGTGCTGAGGAGCTCCCTGTCGGAGTATCGGCAGCGTAAAACGCGATCCTCCGCCGGAACAAGCCGATTTCAGCACCGCGAAGTGGCGTGAGACACACAGTCCGCATCATGGACGACAGTGGACGACCCGCGGACCGCGTGCGACTCTCTAGTCATGTCTCGTGCTGGAATCGCGCTCGTCGGTCGGCGTCACGTCGACTTCGGACGGCTGTCCAGCATGGTCTGTATGCCGGCCCAGTAGACCTCGCCCCGATCTGTTGTTCTAGATCTTCCAGGGCCACGGTCCGCCGGCGCTTCTCCCACGCCGTCCGTGTGACGCCGCGACGATGCGGCCCGCGGCGCGTCGGACTCCCGGCACGCCCGTGCTGCCCGCCACTGTAAGGGGAAGCCCCGAAATGTCAGCGGACACCGAGCTCGCGTCGGTCGACCAGGCGGCCACCGCCTTCGCCGGGACCGATCTGCGGGCGCTGGCCGAGCAGGCCAACGCAGAACTGGAGAACGCCCCGGCCGCGCGGGTCGTCGAGTGGGCCCACGCCACCTTCGGCGCGGGCCTGGTCGTCGCCTCGTCGATGGCCGACACCCACCTGGTGCACCTGGCCTCCGCCGCGGCACCGGGCATCGACGTGGCGTTCCTGGACACCGGCTACCACTTCGCCGAGACCGTCGGCACCCGCGACGCGGTCGCCGAGGTCTACCCGGTCCGGCTGCTGAACATCACGCCGCTGCGGACGGTCGCCGAGCAGGACGCCGAGTACGGCCCCCGGCTGTACGAGCGCGACCCCGACAAGTGTTGCGCGCTGCGCAAGGTCGAACCGCTGGAGCGCGCGCTGAAGCCCTACGTGGCCTGGATCAACGGCATGCGCCGCGAGGAGTCCCCGACCCGCGCGGACATCCCGGTGGTCGGCTACGACGCCAAGCGCGACATGGTCAAGCTCTCGCCGCTGGCCGCCTGGACCCAGGACGACCTGGACGCCTACATCGCCGAGTACGGCGTGCTGACCAACCCCCTGTTCATGGAGGGCTACACCTCCATCGGCTGCGAGCCCTGCACGCGCAAGCCCCTGCCGGGCGAGGACCCGCGGGCCGGGCGCTGGGCCGGCAACACCAAGACCGAATGCGGACTGCACACCTGATATGAGTACCTTGACCCACGACGAGACAGCCCCGGCGCACGATCATCTGCGGACGCTGGAGGCTGAGGCGGTCCACATCATTCGCGAGGTGGCGGCGGAGTTCGAGCGGCCGGTGTTGTTGTTCTCCGGCGGCAAGGACTCGATCGTCATGTTGCATCTGGCGTTGAAGGCGTTCGCGCCGGCGCCAGTGCCGTTCGGTCTGTTGCATGTGGACACCGGGCACAACTTCCCGGAGGTTCTGGCTACCCGGGATCGGACGGTGGCCGAGCACGGGTTGCGGCTGTATGTGGCGCATGTGCAGGACTACATCGATGACGGCCGTTTGGTGGAGCGTCCGGATGGGACGCGGAATCCGTTGCAGACGGTGCCGTTGGTGGATGCGATCCAATCGCACAAGTTCGATGCCGTCTTTGGTGGCGGTCGGCGTGATGAGGAGAAGGCCCGCGCGAAAGAGCGGGTCTTCTCGCTGCGTGATGATTTCGGGCAGTGGGATCCGAAGCGGCAGCGTCCGGAGTTGTGGCGGTTGTACAACGGCCGGCACCGCCCGGGTGAGCATGTGCGGGTGTTTCCGCTGTCGAACTGGACCGAGTTGGATGTGTGGCAGTACATCGACGAGCAGGAGATCGAGCTGCCGGAGATCTACTACGCGCATGAGCGGCAGGTGTTCGCCCGCGGCGGTATGTGGCTGTCCCCCGGTGATTGGGGCGGCCCGCGCGAGGGTGAGGCGTTGCAGACCCGGGTGGTGCGCTACCGCACCGTCGGGGACATGTCGTGCACGGGGGCGGTCGATTCCGACGCCTCCGATGTCGCCGCTGTCATCGAGGAGATCACCGCTTCCCGGATCACCGAGCGTGGGGCCTCCCGCGCGGACGACCGCCTTTCCGAGGCTGCCATGGAGGACCGTAAGCGAGAGGGGTACTTCTAGACATGACTGTGCTGCTGGACGCGCCGACCGCGAAGGACACCCAGGTCGCAGGACTTCTGCGACTGGCCACTGCCGGATCAGTGGACGATGGCAAGTCGACCCTGGTGGGGCGACTCCTCTACGACACCAAGTCGGTGCTGGCCGACCAGTTCGAGGCTGTGGAGCGCACGTCGCGCGACCGTGGCCTGGAACAGGCGGACCTGGCGCTGCTCACCGATGGCCTGCGCTCGGAGCGGGAGCAGGGCATCACCATCGATGTGGCCTACCGCTATTTCGCCACCCCGCGTCGCCGGTTCATCCTGGCCGACACGCCGGGGCATGTGCAGTACACCCGCAACATGGTCACCGGCGCCTCGACCGCTGAACTCGCCGTGATCCTGGTGGATGCCCGCAAGGGTCTGGCTGAGCAGACCCGCCGGCACACTGCTGTTTCGGCGCTGCTGCGGGTGCCGCGGGTGCTGCTGGCCGTGAACAAGATGGACCTGGTCGACTTCGACAAGGACCGGTTCGCCGAGATCGAGTCCGACTTCGCCGCCTACGCCACCGCCCTGGGTATCGAGCACTACGCGGCACTGCCGGTGTCGGCACTGCGCGGCGACAACGTGGTGGAGCCCTCGGCGGATCTGGCCTGGTTCGAGGGCCCGACGCTGCTGGAGTACCTGGAGAACGTGCCGGTGGAGGCCGAGCGGCGTCCGGCCGGCCGGTTCCCGGTGCAGTACGTGATCCGGCACCAGTCCGCCGACTACCGCGGCTACGCCGGCACCATCGCCTCCGGCCACCTGGAAGTGGGCGACCCGATCGTGGTGCTGCCCTCGGGCCAGCGCTCGACCATCGCCGGCATCGACCTGCTGGGCCGCTCGGCCGACCGGGCCACCGCCGGCCAGGCCGCGACCCTGCTGTTGGCCGACGAGTTGGACGTCTCCCGCGGCGACCTGATCGCCCCGGCCGGGGCCGCGCCGACGGCCGTGCAGGACGTGGTCGCGACCGTGTGCCACCTGTCGGAGAAGCCGCTGGCCGTCGGCGACCGGGTGCTGTTGAAGCACACGACCCGCACGGTCAAGGCGATCGTCAAGGAGATCTCCGCCAAGCTCGACATCTCCGACCCGCTGACCGCCTCGGGGGCGGACAGCGGTGACGAGTTCGACTGGGACGACGCCCCGGCCACGCACACCCTGAACGCCAACGACATCGGCCGCGTGGTCCTGCGCACCGCCTCGCCGATCCTGCTGGAGCCCTACGCCGCCGACCGCGAGACCGGATCCTTCCTGCTCATCGACCCCGCCAGCGGCGACACGCTCACCGCGGGAATGTCAGGGGATCCGCTGGGAGTCTTCTCGTGATCGAGTACGCATTGTTCACCCACAACTTCACAGGTGACATCCGATGTCGGGTCGCGGGGCGGCACTGCTGCTCCCTGTTCCGACATCGAAGACCCTGACAGTCCCCCGTCCTTGGAGCCAGCGTGATACGAAGGGCTTTGTCCGCCGTCGCCGCCACAGTCGCGGCCGGCTGGATGGTCGTCTCGCTGGTGATCGTTCTCGCAGCGTACGTCTCCGCCTCCGGCGACTCGTCCGGATCGGCCTCGTCCTCGACCGCCACGTCCTCGACCGCCGCGGGCTCCACGTCCACGGCGGCCGGTGAACTGCGGCTCGGCTACTTCGCGAACGTCACGCACGCCTCCGCGGTGGTCGGGGTCGCCCACGGCGACTTCGCCAAGGCCCTGGGCGCCACCAAACTCACCACACAGCTCTACAACGCCGGCCCCGCGGAGATGACCGCGCTGCTCGGCGGCCAGCTGGATGCGGCTTATGTCGGACCGTCCTCGGCGCTCTCAGCCTTCGTGACGTCGCACGGCCAGGCGCTGAAGATCGTCGCCGGCGCCACCAGCGGCGGTGCGGAGCTGGTGGTGCGGCCGGGGATCAACACCGTGGCCGACCTCAAGGGCAAGACCCTGGCCACGCCGCAGAAGGGCAACACGCAAGACGTCGCCCTGCGCGCCTGGCTCAAGCAGAACGGCCTGACCGCCAACACGGACGGCACCGGTGATGTGTCGGTGAATCCGCAGGACAACGCCGCGACGCTGGACCAGTTCAAGGCCGGGCACATCGACGGTGCCTGGCTGCCGGAGCCGTGGGCCTCGCGGATGGTGTTGGAGGCCGGGGCGAAGGTGCTCGTCGACGAGCGCAGCCTGTGGCCGAACGGGCAGTTCGCCACCACCAACCTGGTGGTGTCCACGACCTTCCTGAACGCGCACCCGGACACCGTCAAGGCCCTGATCGACGGGCAGATCGCGGCCAACCAGTGGATCACCGCCGATCCCGCCGACGCCCAGAAGCTGGTCAACGACCAGCTGAAGGCGCTCACCGGCAAGGCCCTGTCCGCCACCGAGATCCAGCGCGCCTTCAGTGAGCAGACGGCGACCGACGACCCGCTGGCCGCCTCGCTCCAGACCTCGATGGACCACGCCGTGTCCACGGGCCTGCTCAAGACGACCGACCTGCACGGCATTTTCGACCTGACGCTGCTGAACACCGAACTGGCCAAGAACGGCCTGGCCGCGGTGTCCGACGCCGGGCTGTCCACGAAGTAGCGCCGGAAAACCCAAGGGGAGAGACCGCCATGACCGCCGCCATCGCCGAAACGACCGCCACGGCCACCCTCGACACCGCCGCCTCGGGCACCTCCGCCGTGCGCCTGGCCGGGGTCGGCAAGACCTTCCGGGGCGGTGCCCCGGTGCTCGACGGCATCGACCTGACCGTCGCCCCCGGTGAGTTCGTCTGCCTGCTCGGCGCC
>NZ_JBGCCP010000056.1:0-44504 GCF_041262705.1 Catenulispora sp. MAP12-49
CCCCGGAAGCCGCCCTCGACTGCGCTGCCGGGCTCTACCTCGGCGAACCGACAGCCTGATCAAACCCCCGAAGAATCAACGCGGCGCTGCACTAGTGGGATGTCTTGATCTACGCAGCCGGGTATCGCAATGCGGCCGGAGCGCAGTGTCGGCCGCTACCGCGTTCATACCCCGCAGGGCAGTTCGGCGGTCAGCACCGTCGGTCCGCCGCTCGGCGAGGTCAGCCGCAGCCGGCCGTCCACCGAAGCGACTCGCTGCGCCAGCCCGGTCAGGCCGGTGCCGTCCTGGGAGTCCGCCCCTCCCACTCCGTCGTCGCTGATCCGGATCAGCAGGGTGTCGTCCTGTCGCGTGACGTCGACCTCGGCCTGTTTCGCGCGGGAGTGCTTGACCACGTTGGCCAGTGCCTCGGAGACCACGAAGTAGGCGACGGTCTCCACCGAGGCGCTCAGCGGCCCGGCGGCGTCGACGGTCAGCCGCACCGGGACGGCCGAGCGGGCGGCCACGCCGGACAGCGCGGCGTCCAGGCCCCGGTCGTCCAGGACCGCCGGGTGCAGGCCGCGCACCAGGTCCCGGATCTCCGTCATCGCCTCTTTGACCTGTTCGTGGGCGTCGATGATGACGGCCATCGCGTCTGGAGGCACGTCCTTGAGCGTCTTGCGGGCTATGCCCAAATGCACGGCCAGGGACATCAGGCGCTGCTGTGCGCCGTCGTGCAGGTCCCGCTCGATGCGGCGGCGTTCGGCGTCGGCGGCCTCGACCGTGGCGGCGCGGCTGTCGGACAGCGTTTGTACACGCTCGGCCAGAACGATCGTCTCGCTCGGGCCCAGCAGCCGCCGCGCGGCCGTCTCGTCGGCGTTGGCGAGCAGATGGATCAAGCGGGGGCCGGCGAAGGTGACGGCGCCGGCCACCAGGATGAAGGCGCTCTGCGCCCAGAACTTCGGGCTCACGCCGTGGCCGGGGTCCACCACGCCCAGGGCGTGCGCGGGGAGTTTCACCGCCACCACGACCGCGAGCAGGTCCATGAACGCCAGGGCCGCGATGGCCATGCCGACCAGCGGCCCGGCTATCAGGTGGTAGAGCGTCTGCCGCCACAGCGCCTCCGACCGAAGAGCCTCCCGGAGGTCGCCGTGGTAGAGCCGCGGGGTTTCGACCTCGTGGATCTCCACGTTCCGGAACGCGCGGAAGCGGCGGCGCTGCCAGTTCGTCAGGAACGGCGCCAGCGTCAGCACCACGGCGAGCACGACCAGCACCGAGGCCAGGAAACGGACCACGCCGGGGTCGTCGGCCTGCAGCAGCAGGAACGCCGGCTGGCTCCAGATCAGCAGCACCATCATCGCCCCGGCCCACAGCGGCAGCCCGGTCACCAGGAACAGGGCCTCCCAGCCGGCCTGGCTCCAGCGGGCCCGCAGGTTCTCGCGTGTCGTCGGCACGGGTTCACCGTATTCGCGCTGGTGGAGGCCGGTCCATGAGGCCTGCCTCACCCTGGGGGTGGTGCTGGCCCCACCCCCGAACCGCCAGGTCGCACTACTGATTCGGCGGCCCGCCGTGACCAGCATGGGAGGAGTCCGAAACCCGTTGTAGAAAGAAGGACTCCATGTCCCGCGTGGTCATCTTCTCCGCCTCGGTCGGCGCCGGCCATGACAGCGCCGCCAAGGCCCTCGGCGACCGGCTCACCGCGCGCGGCTTCGCGGTCGACCGGCACGACTTCCTGACCCTGATGCCGGCCGGCCGCGCGGTGTGCGGCTCCTACCGCCGCATCATCACCCACGCTCCGGCGCTGTATCAGTGCATCTATTCGCGCACCGAGCGCGCGGCCCGCCCCGGCCTGGTCCAGCGGCACCTGCTGCGCGGCGCGGAACAGGCGGTCCTGGACGCGATCCCGGCCGACGCGGTCGCGGCCGTGGCGACGTACCCGCTGGCCGCGCAGGTGCTGGGACGGCTGCGCGCGGCGGGGCGGCTGGCGATACCGGTCGTGGTGACCTTCACCGACTTCTCGGTGCACCCGCTGTGGATCGCACAGGGAGTGGACCTGTACCTGGCACCGCACGCGGTGACCGCGGCCCAGGCCGTGGCACACGGCGTGGACCCGGCGAAGGTCGCGGTGGCCCGGCCCCTGGTGTCGGCCCGCTTCACGCAGCGCACCCCGGCGAGCCGGGCGGCGGCGCGGGCCCGCTTCGGGCTGGACGCCGCGGACAAGCCGCTGGCGCTGCTGCTCGGCGGCTCGTGGGGAGTCGGCGACATCGAGCAGACGGCGCACGACCTGGCGGCCTCCGGCGCGGTGACCCCGGTGGTGGTCTGCGGACGCAACGAGGTGCTGCGCGGACGGCTGCGCGCGGCGGGCTTCCCGCACGTGTTCGGCTGGGTCGGCGACATGCCGACCCTGATGGCGGCGTGCGACGTGATGGTGCAGAACGCCGGCGCCTCCAGCACCCTGGAGGCCTTCGCCACCGGACTGCCGGTCGCCACCTACCGCAGCCTGGTCGGCCACGGCCGGACCAACGCGGCGGTGCTCGACGAGGCCGGGCTCGCGGTGTGGGTGCGCTCGGAGGGGGAGTTGACCGGGGCGCTGAGGGAGCTGACGTCCGGGGTGAAGGGGCGGCGGCAGCACCATGCCGGGCTGGCGATGGTCGGGGAGGGCGATGAGGCCGACGCGCTGATCATGAAAATGCTGACCGGCGCGGCTGTCGAGGCGGTGGCGGTCTGATGATCACTCTTGCTGAGGCTGCCACCGTGCTCGCCCACCCGTTCCCGGCCACGACCACCTTCGGCCCGGTCCGCAACCGGGTGCTCCCGGGCCTGGCCGCGCGCGGCTCGGCGGACCACGTAGCCCTGACCTTCGACGACGGCCCCGACCCGAACTCCACCCCGCGCTTCCTGGACCTGCTCGCGGCCCGCAGCGTCCACGCCACGTTCTTCCTGCTCGGTTCCATGGCCGAGCGCGCACCGGGACTGGTCGGGGAGATCCGGGCGGCCGGGCACGAGATCGGCGTCCACGGCTGGCACCACCAGAGCCTGCTGTTCCGCGGCCCGCGTGCCACCGACCAGGACCTGACCCGCGCTCGGGACTACCTCGCCGATCTGACCGGCGAGCAGCCGACGCTGTTCCGGCCGCCTTATGGCGTCATGACCGCCTCGGCGCACCGCACCGCCCGGCGTCTCGGCCTGCGCCCCACGCTCTGGACCAGCTGGGGCGAGGACTGGACGGCGCGCGCCACGCCCGCCGGCGTCTACCGCCAGGTCACCAAAGACCTGCACGGCGGCGGCACGATCCTGCTGCACGACACGGACTGCACCGCCAAGCCCGGCTCCTGGCACGCCACGCTCGGCGCCGTGCCGCTGCTGCTCGACCACTGCGAGGAACGCGGGTGGCGCGTCGGTCCAATGCGGGAGCACGGCCGGGTCGGAGTGTGATGGTCGCCCGGATGCGCCATCCGGGCGACTCCATCGGAGTGAGGGACCGGTCTGATCAATCAGATCTGTCTTAGCTGTCAGTGCTCGTCGCCCTCGGCGGCCTGCACCAGCTCCACCAGCACCCCGTGCGCGTCCTTCGGGTGCAGGAAGTTGATCGAGGAGCCCATGCTCCCGCGCCGCGGCTGCTCGTACAGCGAGCGCACGCCCTTGCCGACGATGTCCGCGGTCGTGGTGGCGACGTCGGCGGTGCCGAAGGCGACGTGGTGCACGCCCTCGCCGTTCTTCGCCATCCACTTCGCGATGGCCGAGTCCTCGCGGATCGGCTCCAGCAGCTGCAGGTAGCTGGCGCCGCCGTCGCCGGTGTCGTTGATCTTCAGCATCGCCTCGCGGACGCCCTGCTCCTCGTTCACCTCGGAGTGGAAGACCTCGAAACCGTAGGTCGCGCGGTAGAACTCGACTGTCTCGTCGAGATTCCTGCAGGCGATGCCGATGTGGTCGATGCGGGTCAATGGGGAATTCTGCGAAGACGACATGGGGACATCCTCCCGGGAGGGGCTTGAGCGTGCGCGGGGTTGTGTCGAAAACGACACCCTAAGCTACTGACGAGTAATTTACTGCTGACTAGGCTGGTGGCCAGCACCAAGAACCACATCCCCTCACCCCCTCGACACTGGAGAGCATCGTCGTGAGCACTCGATCCACAGACAGCACAGCCAAGTCGGTGATCGTCGCAGGCGCGCGGACCCCCATGGGCCGCCTGCTCGGCTCCCTCAAGAACTTCTCCGGCGCCGACCTCGGAGGGGTGGCCATCAAGGCCGCCCTGGAGCGGGCCGGTGTCGCGCCCGAGCAGGTCGAGTACGTGATCATGGGTCAGGTGCTGCAGGCCGGGGCCGGGCAGATCCCGGCGCGGCAGGCGGCCGTGGCCGCGGGCATCCCGCTGACCGTCCCGGCGATCACCATCAACAAGGTCTGCCTGTCCGGGCTGGACGCCATCGCCCTGGCCGACCAGCTGATCCGGGCCGGCGAGTTCGACGTCGTGGTGGCCGGCGGGCAGGAGTCCATGACCAACGCCCCGCACCTGCTGCCCAAGTCCCGCGAGGGCTTCAAGTACGGCGCGGTGGAGATGCTCGACGCGATGGCCTACGACGGCCTGACCGACCCGTGGGAGAAGATCCCGATGGGTCAGACCACCGAGAACTACAACACCAAGCTCGGTATCGAGCGCGCCCCGCAGGACGAGTTCGCGGCCCGCTCGCACCAGCGCGCCGCCGCCGCGCAGAAGAACGGCGTCTTCGACGCCGAGATCGCCCCGGTCTCGATCCCGCAGCGCAAGGGCGACCCGATCCTGTTCGGCACCGACGAGGGCATCCGCCCCGACACCACCGTGGAGAGCCTGTCCGGCCTGCGCCCTGCCTTCACCAAGGACGGCACCATCACCGCCGGCACCTCCTCGCAGATCTCCGACGGCGCCGCCGCGGTGGTCGTGATGTCCAAGGCCAAGGCCGAGGAGCTGGGCCTGGAGTGGATCGCCGAGATCGGCGCGCACGGCAACGTCGCCGGTCCCGACACCTCGCTGCAGTCGCAGCCCTCGAACGCCATCAAGCACGCCCTGGGCAAGGCCGGCCTGACCGTGGCCGACCTGGACCTGATCGAGATCAACGAGGCGTTCGCGGCGGTCGGCGTGCAGTCCGTGAAGGACCTGGGCGTGGACGAGGAGATCGTCAACGTCAACGGCGGCGCGATCGCCCTGGGCCACCCGATCGGCATGTCCGGCGCCCGCCTGGTGCTCAGCCTGGCGCTGGAGCTCCAGCGGCGCGGCGGCGGCACGGGCGCGGCGGCGCTGTGCGGTGGCGGCGGGCAGGGCGACGCACTGATCATCACCGTGCCGCAGCGCGGCTGACACCGCGCGGATAGGATCACCGGCCGTGGCTGGCAACGATGTGACGGACCTCGTCGAACGCGCCCGCAAGGGCGACCCGCGCGCGGTGGCGCGGCTGATCTCCCACGTGGAGGACGGCTCCCCGCTGCTGCGCGAGGTGATGGCGGCGCTGACCCCGTACGCGGGCACCGCGTACGTCGTCGGCCTGACCGGCTCGCCCGGCGTCGGCAAGTCGACCTCCACATCCGCGCTGGTCACGGCCTTCCGTGCGCAGGGCAAGCGGGTCGGCGTGCTGGCCGTGGACCCCTCCTCGCCGTTCTCCGGCGGCGCGCTGCTCGGCGACCGGGTCCGGATGCAGGAGCACGCCACCGACCGCGACGTCTACATCCGCTCGATGGCCTCGCGCGGGCACCTCGGAGGCCTGTCGGCGGCCACGCCGCAGGCGGTCCGGGTGCTGGACGCCGCGGGCTGCGACGTGGTGCTGATCGAGACGGTCGGCGTCGGGCAGTCCGAGGTGGAGATCGCCGCGACCGCCGACACCTCGGTGGTGCTGCTGGCCCCCGGCATGGGCGACGGCATCCAGGCGGCCAAGGCCGGGATCCTGGAGATCGGCGACCTGTTCGTGGTCAACAAGGCCGACCGCGACGGCGCCGACGCCACCGCCCGGGAGCTGGGCCACATGCTCGCGCTGGGCGAATCCCGGTCCCCCGGCGACTGGCGGCCGCCGATCGTGAAGACGGTCGCGGCCACCGGCCAGGGCATCGAGGAGTTCGTCGAGGCGCTGGGCAAGCACAAGGGCTGGCTCCAGGAGCACGGCCAGCTCGACGAGCGCCGCCGCTACCGGGCCTCGGTGGAGATCGAGGGCATCGCCCTGGCCGCGCTGCGCGCGCGGATCGGCGACCTGCGCGGCGGCCGGCGGCTGCCGGTGCTGGCCGAGCGGGTCGTGGCGCGCGAGCTGGACCCGTACTCGGCGGCCGACGAGCTGGTGGCCGGGGTCAGCGACGAGTGAGGCTCACCGACGTCATCATCGACTGCCGGGAGCCGGAGGTGCTGGCGGCGTTCTGGTGCGAGGTGCTGGACCGGTCGGTCGCGGCCCGGATCGGCCCCTTCGTCTTCCTGAACCGCGTCGACGGCATCGGCGTCGGGTTCCAGAAGACCGATGAGCCGAAGACCGGCAAGAATCGCGTGCACTTCGACATCCGCTCGGACGACCCCGCCGCGGCACGCGTGCGCCTGGAAGCGCTGGGCGCGCGCCACCTCCCGGAGTACGCCGGGGGAGGGTTCCTGGTCATGGCCGATCCGGAGGGCAACGAGTTCTGCGTCCTGCCGGAGGGACCGTTCGAGCTCGACGACGAAGGGCGCGCGGATTACCTCCCGCGCCCTGTAGAGAAATCTGAAGTCTTAGTTCTTCAGCGACTTGTGCAGCCAGAACGGGCCGGTCGGCAGCACTGAGGCGACCAGCACGACGGTGAAGCGCTTGGCGTCCCAGTTCTGGCTCTGCTTCACGGCGTAGGCCAGGCCCACGTACGCCAGGAACAGCAGGCCGTGGATCATGCCGAAGACCATGGTCGGGGCGGGCATGTGCGCGGCGTACTTCAGCGGCATCGCGACACACAGCAGAATGAGGAAGGACACTCCTTCGGCCAGTGAGACCATGCGGAAGCGCGCGAGCTTGGTGTCCTCGGCGGTCGTCACGTCGGCAGTGGTCACGGGGGGTCCCTCGCAGTTCGGCATAGCTATGGCCGACAACGTGTCGGTATATCCCGGGCAGAATACCCCAGCTGGTACCGCGGCTTTACGCCTCCCCCTACGCTGGGCACCATGCGTGACTGGAACAGGCGCCGTTGTGCGCGTCGGGGGCATGAGACCTACGCACCGGTCGGCTCGGGAGTGGAGACCGAGTTGGCCGCGAGACTTCGGGTGGAGACCGTCCACGGAGCGGCGTGGCGGTGTCTGCGCTGTGGTGACTTCGTCATAGGGGAGCCCGGCAGCAGCGGGCCGGCGGACCAGGCGCCGATCGTGCCGCGCGGCAAAGCGCTGCGGGACCTGTTCATCCTGCGGCTGCTGGCGATCGAGCGGGTGATCCGCGGTGTGGTGATCCTGCTGATCGCCTGGGCGGTGTGGAAGTTCGGCAGCAGTCAGAACGCCGTGCAGCGGCTCTTCGAGGACGACCTGACCGCGTTCAAGCCGTTCGCGAACCACTTCGGGTGGGACGTCGAGCACGCCAGCGTGGTGGAGCGGATCCGCAAGACGTTCAACTACAGCCCGAAGACCATCCACACCGTGGCGCTGCTGCTCGGGGGCTACGCGCTGCTGGAGGCCGTCGAGGGCATCGGTCTGTGGCTGGCCAAGCGCTGGGGGGAGTACCTGACGGCGGTCGGCACCTCGATCTTCCTGCCGCTGGAGATCTGGGACGGCTACAGCAAGGTGCACGAGCACAAGTCGTGGATCCTGGCCGCGTGCACGTTCACGATCAACGTCGGCGCCGTGGTCTACCTGCTGATCACCAAGCGGCTGTTCGGCATCCGCGGCGGCGGCAAGGCCTTCGAGGCGCAGAAGCACGCCGAGGCGCTGCTGACGGTGGAGCTGGCGGCGTGCCGGCGCGAGATCCCGGGCCCGGCCACCCAGGTCGATCTGGCCGAGACCGTCGTGCTGACCAACCCGCAGCCGGCCGACCCGGCCCCCGGCGCGCCATAACCCCGGAAACTCCCCACCGCTCAGCCCGCCTGTCCTGTCACCAGGTCGGCGGGCTGAGCCGTTGCAAGTTCAACCACTGTCGTACGCTGGGACCATGACCGCCGACGGCACCGACGAACCCCCCTGGCTCGACGAGACCGAGCAGGCCGTCTGGCGCCAGTACATCTCGGTGATGCGTCTGCTGCCGGACCGCCTGAGCGCGAGCCTGTCCCGCAGCCACGGCCTGACCCTGATCGACTACGAGGTCCTGGCCCGCCTGTCCGAGGCCCC
The DNA here is from genome assembly GCF_041262705.1 of Catenulispora sp. MAP12-49. Taxonomy (NCBI): domain Bacteria; kingdom Bacillati; phylum Actinomycetota; class Actinomycetes; order Catenulisporales; family Catenulisporaceae; genus Catenulispora; species Catenulispora sp. MAP12-49. The sequence goes on from NZ_JBGCCP010000056.1 coordinate 8,258, forward strand.
GCTGCGCCGCATGCGCATGACGGAGCTCGCCGAGGGCGCGCTGCTGTCGAAGAGCCGCCTGTCGCACCAGATCAGCCGCATGGAGAAGGACGGCTGGGTCCGCCGCGAACCCTGCGAGACCGACGGCCGCGGCTTCTTCGCGGTGCTCACCGACCAGGGCTGGGACAAGCTGCTCGCGGCGGTGCCGCTGCACGTGCGCGACGTCCGGGAGACGTTCGTCACGCCGCTGAGCCGCGAGCAGTTGGTCGCGCTGGGGGACGCGCTGGACGTGATCAGCAAGGGTCTGGAGTCGGGGCGCGGTTAGGGCCCGCCCCGAAGCGGGGGATTCGACGGGGGGAATCGCATGTCGGCCAATCGCTTGCCGACCGTCGGCCTGCGGGCCCAGGCGGCCCGCTGGGTCGTGACGGCCGCTGCGGTGCTGTGCGCCGTGGTGTCCGTGGGCCTGATCCCCGGCATGCCGGGCAAGCAGCACGCCGCCGACTTCTTCGACGCCGACCACACCGCCGAGCAGAGCGTCACCGCGACCGTGACCGGCCTGTTCGGCTCGACCTCCGGCAAGTACCAGGACACCCGGGCCGCCGTGACATGGAACGGCGGCGCGGGATCGGACACCATCGACCTCTCCGACCACGACAACGTCCGCGGCGAGGTCCCGCCGACGGCCGAATGCCGGTGGTGGTCTGGCACGGCCGGGTGATCCGCTACGCCTTCGCCGGCAGCTGGCACGAGACCGACGCCAACCCCGACCGCGCCCTCTCCCAGCGCCGGACCGCCGTCGCCGCCTTCGCAGTGCTGGCCGCCGTCCTGGGCCGCATCGCCGGCCACTGGTGGCTGCGCCGCCGCATCAATCACGAGCACTTCCTGGTCGGCGACCTCCTCGTCCTGCCGTTCGCGGCCGCGACCGCCACGACGGGCGTCACCGGCCACAGCACCCTGCTCGCCTACTTCGCGCCGACCACGCTCGGGGTACTCGCCTTCTCGCTCCTGGTGCTCCCCGCGATCCCATGGATGGGGGAGCCGAGCGCACCACGCGGACCGGACCCGCAGGAGCCCGAGCACGCGCCGCATCCCGACTACGACATGCGCAACCGGCCGATCGGGCAACGGCTCTGGTGAGGGTCAGCGAGGGTTGAGCGAGCGGCCGACCATGTGGATCTGGACGATCTGATCTGCTTCGACGATCTCGTAGGTGACGCGCCAGTAGCCGAGAAGCAAGCGCCGGAACGGCGAGGTGCCGAGCTGAGTGCTGTTCGTAGGGCACGGATTCGACGCCAGCTCGTACACCGCTGTGAAGACCAGGCCGGGGGCCTCGGGGTGGTCCGTCGCCACCGCTTTGAGCCGATCGATGGCCGCCGGCTTCCATTCGATGCCGTAGCTCACGCAGGACGCCCGTCAGGCCTGAGCCCGAATCGAGCCGCGACCTCGGCGTGGGGGACGGACGGCTCGCCATCCGCCTTGATCCGGTGGGCCTCGGCGATGTCGTACTCGTCTTCAAGTTTTCGGTAATAGGACAGCAGTTCAGGGCTTATCACGAAGGCAGCAGGCTTGCCGTGCTGCGTGATCTCGATGACTTTGCCACCGTGGCGGGCCTTGTTGACGACCTCGCCGAGGTGGGCGCGGGCTTCGGTCACGGTGTAAGTGTCAGCCATGTACAAATCCTACACTTTGAAGGATTGGTTCGATCCGAGCCCGGCCCGCTCTCACCCTGATGGGCTACTCCCGCCGCCTCCGACCACGACACGGCAGCCGTCCTCCGAGCCGCCGCGTTGACCGGCCCTCGACTTGCACCCCTCCACCACCACTGTCACCGTGACGACTGTGAGCACCGCTGCGGACGGCCCCGACGTCGACGACCGCCCCGAGGCGCACTCGAGTATCCCGGGCATCGCCGGGCTCTCCGAGCAGCGCAAGAATCGCGCGCTGGCGGTGTGCCTGCTCGTCGGGTTCATGACGCTGCTGGACGTCTCCATCGTCAACGTCGCGCTGCCCTCGATGCAGAAGGGCTTGTCGGCCACGCCCGCCGACCTGTCGTGGGTGGTGTCCGGCTATGCCCTGACCTTCGGGCTGATCCTGGTGCCCTCGGGGGTCTTCGGGGACATGGTCGGGCGGCGGACGGCGTTCCTGGTCGGGTTGGCCGCGTTCACCGTGGCGTCCGGCTTGTGCGGGATCGCGCCGGGGGCGGCGTTCCTGGTGGTGGCGAGGCTGGCGCAGGGGCTGGCTTCGGGGATCCTGGGGCCGCAGATCTCCGGGCTGATCCAGGAGATGTTCAGCGGGGCGGCGCGGGCGCGGGCCTTCGGGTACTTCGGGGCGATCGTGGGGCTGGCGACGGCGATCGGGCCGCTGGTCGGCGGGCTGTTGATCGCCGCCGGCGGGGAGGAGCACGGCTGGCGCTGGGTGTTCTTCGTGAACCTGCCGATCGGGGTCGTGGCGTTCATACTCGCGCTGCGGCTGATACCCGGATGCGTCGGGTGCGGGCGGGACTTGGCGAAGGGGCGCATCGACTGGGTCGGTGTGCTGCTTCTCGGCGGCTCGGTCGTCGCGATCATGCTGCCGCTGGTGCAGGAGCAGCAGTGGACGGGCCGCGGCAAGTGGTGGCTGGTGGTGCTGGGGGTGCTGCTGATCATCGCCTTCGCGCAGTGGGAGCGCAGGGTCGCGGCCTCCGGGCACATGCCGCTGGTCCCGCCGGCCCTGGTGCGCATCCGCTCCTACACCCGCGGCAGCGTGCTCGGCCTGCTCTACTTCGCCGGCTTCACCACCATCTTCTTCATCTTCACGCTCTTCGTGCAGAACGGCCTGCACTACAGCGCCCTGGAAGCGGGCCTGGCCACCACCCCCTTCGCCATCGGCTCGGCGGTCAGCGCCACCCTCGGCGGACGCCTGGTCGGCAAGCACGGCCGCCCGCTGGTCATCCTCGGCATCGTCCTGGTGGCGCTGGGCACCGCGGCCGCGATCCTGGTCGTGCACTGGGTCGACGGACGCGCCGCCGGCGTGGCCACGGCCGGCCCGCTGCTGGTCGCCGGGGTGGGCTCCGGCCTGGTCATCGCGCCGAACCTCGCGCTGTCCCTGTCGGAGGTCCCGGTGAGCCGGGCCGGCACCGCCGGCGGCGTCATGCAGACGGCGCAGCGCCTGGGCTCCGCGCTCGGCATCGCCAGCGTCGGGGCGGTGTTCTTCTCCCGCGTCAGCCAGGGCAAGGGCTTCGCCAACGCCTTCCAGGCCGGCGCGGTCGTGGCGATCTGCTTCGAGCTCGCCGCACTGGTGGTCGGGATCGCCGACTGGCGCAGCCGCAAGGCCGAACCCGGCACGCCGGAAGCGCCGAGCAGGCCCCCGGCGACCGAGGGCTGAGGAGGCTGATGCGATGACCGAGAACGCCCCGAACCGCCTCGACTCCCCGAACCGCATGGACGCCCCGAACCGCCTCGACTCCCCGAACCGCATCCACGCCCTGGACCGCATCGCCGAGCTGGTCCGCGACCGCCCCGGCCAGGCGCAGCTGCACGTCCTGCACCACGGCGCCCCGATCCTCGACCTGAGTGTCCGCTGCCGGCCCGACACCCCGTTCCTGTTGTGGTCCACGGGAAAGCCGTTCACCGCGATGGCCGTCCACCAGCTCGCCGAACGCGGCCGGCTCGACCTGGACGCCCCGATCGCAGAGCACTGGCCCGAGTACGGCCGCGCCGGCAAGGAATCCGCGACGCCGCGCCACGCGCTCACCCACTCCACCGGCGCGCCGCTGTCCACCCGGCACGTCGTCGGCGACGCGCTGATCATGCACGACTGGGACCGCTCGGTGCGCGCGGCCGCCGCGGCCACGGCGAAACGGGAGCCGGGCCGGTCCTCGGCGTACCACATCCTCAGCCAGGGCTTCATCCTCGGCGAACTCCTCCAGCGGGTCACCGGCATCCCGCTCGCCGAGTATCTGAGCACGCGGATCCTCGCCCCGGCCGGGCTGCACGACACCTCGCTCGGCCTGCCGCCCGCGCGCTGGGAATCGCGAGCCGACCTGCAGTCCGCGACAGCGCCCAGAACCCCCTTCCCCGACCGCCTGAAAGTGGCCCGCTTCGCCCAGAAGACCGTGCGCACCGCGGCGATCCCGGCCGCGACGGTCCACTCCACAGCGCGCGACGTGGCCCGGTTCTTCCAGCTCCTGCTGAACGGCGGCACCCTCGACGGAGTCACCGTGTTCAAGCCGGAAACCGTGCGCTCGGCACGGAATCCCGCGCGCTTCCCCACCACCGGCGGCGGCACCCACCGCGACCCGATCATCGGCCACGCCGTCCGCTGGGCCCACGGCTTCCAACTCGGCTGGGGCGAGCAGCCGATCCAGACCGCGAAGCCCTTCGGGGTCACCGCCGGCGAGGAGGTCTTCGGCCACAACGGCAGCAACTACTGCAACGCCTGGGCCGACCCCGATCACGGGCTCGTCTTCGCGTACCTGTCCGGCTACATGGCCCCGCGCGGCCCGGCGCTCGCCTGGCAGACCGAGCTCAGCGATCTGGTGCGCGCGGCCGTCAGCGGGGACGGGGAGCTCACGGCAGCCGGCGCTGCCGAGCCTGGTTCTTCTTCCTGACCGCCGAGGTGTTGGCCCGCGACCCGACGACCAAGGGCCGCTGCTCCGCATACGTCGCCACCCACGGCACGAACGGCCACGCCGCCGACGCCGCCAGCACCGTCACCCCGGTCAGGCCGAGCGCGGTGACCACGTACGACGCCTCCACGATCGCGGCCAGCGTCGTGCCCAGCGCCAGGGCCACCAGCGTCCAGTCCGGGATCCGGTTGCGCCGCAGGTTCACCGCGATCCGGTCGTGCAGGAACCTGCGGATCACCGCCCGCCCGAGCAGTGACGCCGCGATCAGGCACAGCGCGACCTCCGACACGTCGTCCAGGACGATGTGGTGCGGGTTCTGGTCCGCGTCGCGGGTGCTGCCGCGGAAGGTGAACCGGGTGATCTGGTCGCGCCAGACCAGCACCGGCATGGTGTCGCCGTCGTAGACCGAGTCGGTCAGGTCCTGCGAGGAGCTCAGGGTGACCGTCTGGCCGTGGCCGGTCACCGGATACAGGTAGGCCTTGGTGGTGTAGCCGTGGGCGTTCTTGCCGGTGTTCTTCGAGGCGTAGACATAGCCGATGTTCGCAGTGGTACGCAGGACACAGGACTGGGTCTGCGCTGCCTGGTCGGCGCAGTACGGCGCCTTGTCGTAGGCCGCCAGATCCGCCTGGTCCGGCACGAGGTTCACCGCCCCGACGACCGCGAACACCGCCGTGGTCACCGCGATCGCCCCGACGATCAGCCGGCTGATCCAGCCGTTGACCCGGGCTCTGCGCCGCCGCTTCGCGCTCCGCCCCGACAGGTCCACCATGTCCAACGTCCGCCCCGTTTTCCCCACGGGCCAGATAGTACGCGCAGCTCACGGGGACCGGACCCGGGCTCGGCACGCGCCGTCCACTTCCCGGACGCGAGTGGAGCGATAGAGTCCACAGTGCGAGAATGAACGTCTCAAGCCCGAGTGAACAGATTTTTTGTGATACGGATCGGAGCAGCGCATGCCAGCCCTGCGGTCGCGCACCAGCACCCACGGACGCAACATGGCGGGGGCGCGCGCGCTTTGGCGGGCCACCGGCATGGGGGACGACGACTTCGGCAAACCGATCGTCGCGGTCGCCAACTCCTTCACCCAGTTCGTCCCGGGCCACGTCCACCTGCGCAACGTCGGCGAGATCGTCGCCGACGCGGTCAAGGACGCCGGCGGCGTGGCCAAGGAGTTCAACACCATCGCCGTGGACGACGGCATCGCCATGGGCCACGCCGGCATGCTCTACTCGCTGCCCAGCCGCGAGCTGATCGCCGACGCGGTGGAGTACATGGTGAACGCGCACTGCGCCGACGCGCTCGTGTGCATCTCCAACTGCGACAAGATCACGCCCGGCATGCTGATGGCCGCGCTGCGCCTGAACGTCCCGACCGTGTTCGTCTCCGGCGGCCCGATGGAGGCCGGCAAGACCACGGCCATCGAGGGCGTGGTGCACTCCAAGATCGACCTGATCGACGCGATGATCGCCTCGGCCAACGACTCCGTCACCGACGAGCAGCTCGACGGCATCGAGCGCTCCGCCTGCCCCACGTGCGGCTCCTGTTCGGGCATGTTCACCGCCAACTCGATGAACTGCCTGGTGGAAGCGTTGGGGCTGGGTCTGCCCGGCAACGGCTCGGTGCTGGCCACCCACGAGGCCCGGCGCCGGCTGTTCGAGCGGGCCGGCAGCACGGTCGTGGAGTTGGCCCGGCGCTACTACGAGGGCGACGACGAGTCCGTCCTGCCGCGTGCGATCGCCACCCCGGCCGCGTTCGGCAACGCCATGGCCCTGGACGTGGCCATGGGCGGCTCCACCAACACCGTGCTGCACCTGCTGGCGGCGGCGCAGGAGGCCGGCGTCGGCTTCGGGCTCAAGGACATCGACCACGTCTCGCGCCGCGTGCCGTGTGTGTCCAAGGTCGCGCCGAGCAGCCAGTTCCACATGGAGGACGTGCACCGCGCCGGCGGCATCCCGGCCATCCTCGGCGAGCTGAACCGCGGCGGGCTGCTGGACCGCGAGGTGCACTCGGTGCACGCCCCGACCCTGCAGGTCTGGCTGGACGAGTGGGACGTGCGCGGCGGCAAGGCCTCCGAGGCCGCGATCGAGCTGTACCACGCGGCTCCCGGCGGGGTCCGCACCGTCGAGCCGTTCTCGACCGCGAACCGCTGGGCCAGCCTGGACACCGACGCCGAGAACGGCTGCATCCGCGACCTGGCCCACGCCTACACCAAGGACGGCGGCCTGGCGGTGCTCTGGGGCAACCTGGCGACCGACGGCGCGATCGTGAAGACCGCCGGCGTGGACGAGAAGATCTGGGAGTTCGCCGGTCCCGCGCGGGTCTTCGAGTCGCAGGACGACGCCGTCGAGGCGATCCTGGCGAAGAAGATCGTCGCCGGCGACGTCATCGTGATCCGCTACGAGGGTCCCAAGGGCGGCCCCGGCATGCAGGAGATGCTGTACCCGACGGCGTTCCTGAAGGGCACGGGCCTGGGCGCCAAGTGCGCGCTGGTCACCGACGGCCGCTTCTCCGGCGGCACCTCGGGCCTGTCCATCGGCCACATCTCCCCGGAGGCCGCCGGCGGCGGCGTCATCGCGCTGGTCGAGGAGGGCGACACGGTCAAGATCGACATCGCCACCCGCAGCCTGCACCTGGACGTCGACCCCGAGGTGCTGGAGGAGCGCCGCGCCAAGCTGCTCGCCGACCTCGGCGGCTACCGGCCGCGCGAGCGCGACCGCCACGTCTCGGTGGCCCTGCGCGCCTACGCGGCGCTGGCCTCCAGCGCGGCCACCGGCGGCGTGCGGGACCTCGGCCAAATCGGTAAATAGCCGTGACGCGACATCCGTTACGGATCGGCGCGAAGCTGGTCCCGCAGGGCACCACCATCGCCGCGCTGCGCGCCTTCTGGCGGCTGGCCGACGAATCAGGGTTCGACCACCTGTGGGTCTACGACCACCTGGCCGGGGTCGGCAACGCCGCGACGGTGGCCGAGCCGGACCCGGCGGTCGACCTGTTCGACGGCTGGTCGCTGCTGGCCGCGATGGCCTCCGAGACCCGGAACGCCCGCATCGGCTGCATGGTCACGGCGAACTCGCTGCGCCACCCGGCGGTGCTGGCCAAGATCGCGACGACCGTGGACCACCTGTCCGGCGGCCGGCTGGAGTTCGGCATCGGTACAGGCTGGGCCGAGTACGAGCACCGGATGCTCGGCATCGAGCTGGGCGGCGGCCGGGAGCGCATCGAGAAGCTGGGTGAGGCGCTGCGGATCATCAAGGCCCTGTGGTCCCCGGAGCGCTTCACCGACTTCGCCGGCGAGCACTACACACTCGACAAGGCCGTCCACTCGCCCAAGCCGCTCCAGAAACCGCACCCGCCGATCTGGCTCGGCGGCACCGGCGAGAAGCGGATGCTGAAGCTGGTCGCAGAACAGGCGGATGTCTGGAACACCGTCAACCACGACGGCGTCGACGAGGCCGCGCGGTTGTCGGGGGTGCTGGACCGCTGGTGTGCCGAGGTCGGCCGGGACCCGGGGGAGATCCGGCGCTCGGTGCAGCTGCGGCCGGATCCGCGCCGGGTGGTGGACGACGTCGCGCCGTGGCTGGATGCCGGCTTCACCGAGATCGTGCTGTTCTTCTCACCGGAGCAGCCGCTCGCCGACCTGGAACAGGTCGCCAAGCGGCTGCCGGAGATCCGTACCCTTATTTAGGGCGTCAGTTCACGTTCAGAGCGTTGTCGTCGATGACGAACGACGTCTGCAGCGAGGAGTCCTCGGTGCCGGTGAACTTCAGCGAGATGGTCTGGCCGATGTAGCTGGCCAGGCTGAAGGAGTGCTGGGTGTAGCCGGTGTTGTGGTTGAGGTTGGAGTAGGTGGCCAGGGTGCCCAGGACGGTGCCGGAGGAGTTCAGGACCTGCACCGACAGCTTGTCGTAGGCGGTGCTGGTCGTGGTCTCGGCGGTGTCGATGTGCAGCCAGAAGGAGAAGGTCGCCGTCTTGCAGGTGGCGGGGATGCTCACCGACTGCGCCAGGGTGTCGGTGTGGGTGGTGCCGTAGCCGTCGAGCCAGGCCTTCCAGGAGCCGCTGTGGGCCGGCTCGGAGGAGCTGTTGTCGATCACGCCGGCGGTGGCGGTCCACGGGGAGGCGCTACCGGTCTCGAAGCCGGGGTTGCCCAGCAGCTGGGTCGCGGTGCATCCGCCGCCACCGGAGGGGTTGACGGTCCAGGAGAAGGTCGTCGAGCCCGAGGCGGTGCCCGAGGACGCGGTGACGGTCACGCTGGAGGTACCCGTACCGGTCGGCGTGCCGGTGATGGCGCCGGAGGAGCTGATCGACAGGCCGGCCGGCAGGCCGGAGGCGGAGTAGGTCAGCGACTTGCCCGCGGAGTCCGAACCGGAGATCTGCAGGGTGCTGATCGCGGTGCCCTGCGTCGAGGTCTGGTTGCCGGGGTTGTTGACGGTGACCGTCTCGGTGCCGCCCTGCGGGTTCACGGTCCAGCTGAACGACGTGGTCCCGGTCGCGGTGCCGGAGCTCGCGGTGACGGTGACGCTGGAGGTGCCGGTGCCGGTCGGGGTGCCGGTGATGGCGCCCGAGCTGCTGATCGACAGGCCGGCCGGCAGACCGGTGGCCGAGTAGGTCAGCGACTTGCCCGCGGAGTCCGAGCCCGAGATCTGCACGGTGCCGATCGCGGTGCCCTGCGTCGAGGTCTGGTTACCGGGGCTGGTGACCGTGACGGTCTCGGTGGTGCCGTGGTTGATGATCGCGTGCGAGATGGCGCACGCGTTGGTGTCGTTCGACCACGAGGCCTGCTCGGGGTAGGTGCCGAACGAGCCGAAGGAGATGTTCGCGGCGCCGCCGGCGGTCCCGGGGGACAGCCACGCGCACTCGTCGGAGTTCTCCTGGCCGTTGTAGGACGAGCCGGTGTTGTTGGTCCAGCCGCCGGCCGGGTTCTGGTCGGACATCATCTCGTGCCACTCGTGGCCCATGGTGATGGTGTAGCCGTCCAGGGTGCCGGGGGAGTTCACGAAGCCCACGCCGCAGCCGGCGCCGGAGTCCATGTTGTACGGCTGGTTGGAGAACGCGATGTCGCCGTAGGGCGAGGTCACGGCGCCGCCGGTGAGCGTGGAGTCACCGTTGTAGTCGTGCCACGCGCAGTACTGCCCCTGGTAGCTGTCCGGGTTGGTGCCGGTGGGGGACAGGATCACGTAGTAGGCGTCGCGGTTGGCCGCGGCGGTGGTGTTGCCGAAGTGGGCGGCGGCGTTGACCGCTTCCTGGCCCAGCTGGTGACCGGTCGCGGCGGAGGGGGAGGCGCCGGCGTTGTCCTCCCAGACGCCGGCGAGCACGCCGCCGGACTGGTAGTTGATGTACTGCGAGGCTGGCAGGTTGGTCGGGCAGGACGTCGCGCCGCTGGACACCCCCGCGCCGTCACACCACTGAGTGAGGTCCGCGGACCACAGCTCGTTGTTGGTGCCGATGCCCTTGAACATCTGCTGGGCGACCGAGGCGCCCCCGTCCGGGTCGCCGGAGAACTTGGCGTTGCCGTTGGCGTCGGTGGACTGGGTTCCCCACTGGCTGCCGTAGAAGACGAGGTAGACCTTGGACTTGCCGCCGTCCTGGACGCCGATGCCGTCGATGCCGCCGCCGTAGGACAGCGTCTCCGGACCGGTGGTCGCCTGCGGCGAGGCGTGGGTGCTGGCCCAGGCCTTCGCCTTCTGGTTCTGCTGGATGGTGGGAATGGCCCCGTGCCGGTAGGGGTGGCCGTACGAGGGGTCATACGGGTTCTGCGTGGTGGTGCCGGGCGAGGTGGCGCCGGAGGACGACGTCGTCGTCGCCGCTCCGTTCGCGGCGGTGGCGAACAGCGTGATCGCCGCTGCGGCAAGGCCCGCCGCCGCTCTGAGTGGGACCCGATGCACGTGATTTCCTCTCCGAACCGGTTCACGGTTCAGCTAGGGAGGTGGGGTATCAGGACACGTACCGACCGGGAAAGTTATGGGTCTTTGGCGTCGCCGTCAACGCACATCGCCAGTAAATATTCTGTAAAGCCACGGAAGCGACGCCATAAGAAGTTTGCAAAGGGTGTACCGCAAGGGGTGCGTAAGGGGTGTGGACACGAAGGCCCGCCGGTCAGCGGACCGGCGGGCCTTGTCGTTCAGAGCTTATTCAGAGCTTTGCGAGAACCTTGTGAAGGTCAGGCTTGTCCCTCGTCGTCCACGCGGACGGTGCCGATCCCGGCCTCGGTGAGTCCCGGGAGGATCTTCTCGGCGTCGCCCTCGATGACGACAACCGCGTTCTCCGGGAACAACCGTTTTGCCGCGGCGGCGTCCACCTCGTCTTTGGTCAGTTGGGTGTACTCCGTGTACTTCTTTGTGTAGTAGTCGTCCGGCAGGCCGAACTCCACGATCTGCGCCAGCGCGCCGCCCACCGAGCCCGGCGTCTGCAGCGCGATCGGCAGCGAGCCGGTCCGGTAGGCCTTGGTCGAGGCGAGCTCGTCGTCGGTGACGCCGCCGCTCTTGATGCGCTCGATCTCGGCCAGCGCGTCCACCGCGGCCTCGGCGGTCACCTCGGTGTGCACCGAGGCGGACGCGGAGAACACACCGCTCTCGCGGTTCAGGTCGAAGCCGCCGCGCGCCCCGTAGGTGTAGCCCTTCACCTCGCGCAGCTGGTGGTTCAGCCGCGAGTTGAAGGTCCCGCCCAGGATCGTGGCCATGGCCTCGATCGCGGTGTAGTCCGGGGTGTCCCGGCGCGGCGCGTGGTGCGCGATCGCCAGGACCGACTGCACGGCGCCGGGCCGGTCCACCACCACGATCTCGCGGTCCAGCAGGTCGCGGGCACCGGTCTCGGGCGGCGGCGTGACCGCGGGGGCGGCCTGGCCGAGCAGGATCTCGCCGAGCGCGGCCGCGTCCACCCCGGACAGGTCCCCGGCCAGCAGCAGCGTGCCGCCGAGCGCCAGCCGCGCCTCGTGGTACTCGCGCACGTCGTCCAGCGTCAGGGTGCTGACGGAGGCGACGGTTCCGGTGTCCTGCTTGCTGTAGCGGCTCTCCGGCAGGTACAGCCCGCGGTTCAGGGCCTCGTTGGCGCGCGTCCCGGGCATCGCCCAGGCCGTGGTCAGCTTGGCGACGCGGTCGCTGCGCACCCGGTCGAAGTCGTTCTCGGCCAGGCGCGGGCGGCGCAGGGCCTCGGCCAGCAGCGCGACCGCGGCGGCGATCCGGTCCACCGGCGCCTGCACGCCGACCCGGAACACGTCGGCGTCGACCGAGCCGGACCAGGAGGCGCCCAGGGACTCCAGGGCGAGCGCGAACTCGTCGCCGGTCTTGAGCTCGGTGCCCTCGCGCAGCAGGTCCGCCGTGATCTTGCCGACGCCCTCCTTGCCCGCGGGCTCCCGGACGAATCCGGCCTCCAGCAGCAGGCCGGCGTAGGCCATGCGCTGGCCGGGCAGGTGTGCGGCGACGATCTGGCCGCCGGGCAGCTCGGTGCGGGTGACGGCCGGGAACTCGTAGGGCCGCGGCGCCCCGCCGGCCGGCTTGTCGGAGATCAGGGTGTTGCTGCTCATGCGTCGGCCTCCTGGGCGTCGTCCGCGCCGTCCTCGCTGCCCTCGGCGTCGTCGGACGCAGCGCTCGTCACGTACTCGATGACGACGCGGTTGTCGTCGGGAAGGATCTGCGCGGCGACGCGCTGCACGTCCTCGGCGGTGACCGCCTCCAGCCGCCCCAGGTACTCGCGCACGATCTTCGGGTCGCCGTCCACCGTGGCGTACTGGCCGAGCAGGTCGGCGCGGCCGCCGAGCTCGCTGACCGCGCGCAGCCAGTCGCTGGTCAGCAGGGCCTTGGCCCGGCCGAGTTCGGACTCGGAGACCGGGGCGGAGCCGTCGGCCAGCGCGTCGAGCACGGCGGTGAACTCGCGCTCCACCTCGGCGGCCTCCACGCCGTCGCGCGGGCTGAACAGGCCGAAGAACACCGAGGCGCCGTAGGCCAGGTTCCACGTCGAGGTGTAGGACTCCTCGCGCTGCGCCAGGTTCTTCTCGGTGATCAGCTTGCGGTACAGGCGGGCGCCGCGGCCGCGGCCGAGCACCGCGGCCAGCACCTCGACCGCGACGTAGTCCTCGTCGCGGGCGTCGGGGGAGCGGAACATGAAGAACGTCATCGGGCGCGGCACCGAGTCGTCCGGCACCACGCGGCGCGTGGTCGTGCCGAGCTTCAGCGCGGGCAGCGTGCCGTCCGGGGCCGGCGGGATGTCGCCGTGCCGCTGGATGCCGCCGAAGTACTTCTCCGCCAGCTGTACGACCTGCTCGGCGTCCACGTCGCCGGCGACGGTGAGCACCGCGTTGTTCGGCGAGTAGTAGACCGCGTTGAAGTCCTGGAAGTCCTCCAGGGCGGCTTCCTGGAGCTCCTCCATCGAGCCGATGGTGGTGTGGTGGTACGGGTGGCCCTCGGGGAAGGTGAGTTCGAGGGCGTATTCGACCCAGCGGCCGTACGGCGGGTTGTCGTAGCGCTGGCGCCGCTCGTTCTTCACGACCTCGCGCTGGTTGTCCAGGGTCTCCTGGGTCAGGGCCAGCGAGCCCATGCGGTCGGCCTCCAGCCACAGCGCCAGCTCCAGCTGGGAGGAGGGCATGACCTGGAAGTAGTTCGTGCGGTCGGGGCTGGTGGTGGCGTTGATCGCGGCGCCGCCGGCCGCCGTCACCCACTCGAAGTGCTCGCCCTTGGCCACGTGCGCCGAGCCCTCGAACATCAGGTGTTCGAACAGGTGGGCGAAGCCGTGCTTCCCGGCCCGCTCGTGGCGCGAGCCCACGTCGTACCAGAGGTTCACGGCGGCGATCGGCGTGGTGGGATCGGGGCTGACCACGACGCGCAGTCCGTTGTCGAGCACTGCTTCGTGGATCGGCCAGGGGAATGATGCGGCGGCGGCCTTCTCGGCCTCTGGCGTACCCGGTTCGCTCTTGACCTCTGTCACGTTTGCCAGTCAACGCGATCGGTCGGCCGTTCGTCCACTCAACGCGCATACGTTCGGCGTCCGCCACCCGGGCGCCCCGGTCTCACGCCGGCGCTGAGCGGCTAACGTAACCGCGTGCCCAAGGACCGGAATCTCTCGTTCGACCCGATCGAGCGCGCCTTCGAGTCGTGGAAGGACCGCTGGGGCGAGTCCACCTCGATGCTCGCCATCACCTCGGTCATGCGGGCGCAGCAGCTGTTGCTGGCCCGGGTCGACGCGATCGTCAAGCCCTACGAGCTCACCTTCGCCCGCTACGAGGCGCTGGTGCTGCTGACCTTCAGCCGGGCCGGATCGCTGCCGCTGTCCAAGGTCGGCGAGCGGCTGCAGGTGCACCCGACGTCGGTCACGAACATCATCGACCGGCTGGAGAAGTCCGGCCTGGTGGCCCGGCGCCCCAACCCCGACGACGGCCGCGGCACCCTGGCCGAGATCACGGCCAAGGGCCGGCAGGTCGTCGAGGCCGCGACCGCGGACCTGATGGCCGCCGAGTTCGGGATGAGCGCGTTGAGCTCCGAGCAGCACCGGGAGCTGTTCACCGTGCTGCGCGACCTGCGGGTCGCCGCGGGCGATTTCGAGGCCTAAGCGGGGCCCAAGCAGCCGGTCCGAACTGTTCATCGCCTGGTCAGGCTGCCCGGCTTCGCATTTAGTAGGACGTCCTAGTAAAATTGGCCGCATGGACTCCGAGCAGATCTCCGAAGGCCGCGACCGCTGGCAGGCGCGCTATGACGCCGCGCGCAAGCGGGACGCCGATTTCACCACGATCTCCGGCACCGACGTCGAGCCGGTGTACGGCCCGCCGGAGGGCTCCGAGGTCCCCGGCTTCGAGCGGATCGGATGGCCGGGGGAGTTCCCCTACACGCGCGGGATCCACCCGACCGGCTACCGGGGCAAGCCGTGGACCATCCGGCAGTTCGCCGGCTTCGGCAACGCCGAGCAGACCAACGAGCGCTACCGGATGATCCTGGCCGCCGGCGGCGGCGGGCTGTCCGTGGCCTTCGACATGCCGACCCTGATGGGCCACGACTCCGACTCCCCGCGCGCCCTGGGCGAGGTCGGCCACTGCGGCGTCGCCATCGACTCCGCCGCCGACATGGAGGTGCTGTTCCGCGACATCCCGCTGGGCGAGGTCACCACCTCGATGACGATCAGCGGCCCGGCCGTCCCGGTGTTCTGCATGTACCTGGTCGCCGCCGAGCGTCAGGGTGTGGACATCGGCCGGCTCAACGGCACGCTGCAGACCGACATCTTCAAGGAGTACATCGCGCAGAAGGAGTGGCTGTTCGACCCCGAGCCGCACCTGCGCCTGATCGGCGACCTGATGGAGTTCACCGCCGAGAAGGTCCCGGCGTACAAGCCGCTGTCGGTGTCCGGCTACCACATCCGCGAGGCCGGGGCCACGGCCGCGCAGGAGCTCGCGTTCACGCTCGCCGACGGCTTCGGCTACGTGGAACTGGGCCTGTCGCGCGGCCTGGACGTCGACGTGTTCGCCCCGGGCCTGTCGTTCTTCTTCGACGCGCACGTGGAGTTCTTCGAGGAGATCGCGAAGTTCCGCGCGGCCCGCCGCATCTGGGCCCGCTGGATGCGCGACGTCTACGGCGCCAAGACCGAGAAGGCGCAGTGGCTGCGCTTCCACACCCAGACCGCCGGCGTCTCGCTGACCGCGCAGCAGCCCGACAACAACGTGGTGCGCACCGCGATCGAGGCCCTGGCCGGCGTCCTGGGCGGCACCAACTCGCTGCACACCAACGCCCTGGACGAGGTCCTGGCCCTGCCCTCGGCCAAGGCCGCCGAGATCGCCCTGCGCACCCAGCAGGTGATCATGGAGGAGACGGGCGTGGCGAACGTCGCCGACCCGCTGGGCGGCAGCTGGTACGTCGAGGCCCTGACCGACCGCATCGAGGCCGAGGCCGAGGCGATCTTCCAGCGGATCAAGGACCTGGACCCCAACGGGGCCCAGCACGCGGTCGGCCCGATCACCGCCGGCCTGCTGCGCGGCATCGAGGACGGCTGGTTCACCTCCGAGATCGCCGAGGCCTCCTTCGCCTACCAGCGCTCGGTCGAGAAGGGCGACAAGCGCATCGTCGGCGTGAACGCCTACACCGACGCGATCGACGAGCCGCTGGAGATCCTGCGCGTCTCGCACGAGGTGGAGCGCGAGCAGGTGCGCGTCCTGGGTTCCCGCAAGGCCGAGCGGGACGGCGAGGCGGTCCAGGCCGCCCTGGCCACGATGCTCGACGCGGCGCGAACGGGTGCGAACATGGTGCCCGCGATGCTGGACGCGGTGCGCGCCGAGGCGACGCTCGGCGAGATCTGCGACGCGCTGCGCGATGAGTGGGGCGTCTACCGCGAGCCCGCGCGCATCTGAGGTATCGAGCTATCGAGGTATCAGAGTGTTCTGATCGGCCGGGCCCGCACGGGCCCGGCCGATCTTTTGTGTGCCGCTCTGTGCCTCTATGCCGCCGCGGCCGCTCGGGCGCGGGCCGCGGCGACGTAGCGACCGGTGAAGACCATCGGCACGACGAACGCGGCGACCTGGACCGTGACGCGCGGCGCCGCCGGCGAGTGCGCCAGGAAGGCCAGGGCGACGGCGCCGGCCGCGAAGCTCGCGGTCCACACCGCCGTGATGACGACGTTCACCCGCAGGAACTCCGGGTGGTCCCAGGCCTCGCGAGGCATCTCCTGCTTGGCGATGCCCAGCGTGAACGGCTCGCGCAGGGCCAGCGACCCGATCCCGATCAGCGCCAGGGCCCCGGAGGCCAGCGCCGGGGTGTACGCGTGCAGCGCGGTGTGCGGGTCGGCGAACGCCAGCACGGCCAGCGCGGCGAAGTAGACCGCCGAGCCGATCGCGATGACCTGGGCGTCCAGGGGCAGGCCGGCGCGGGTCTGCCGGACCACGCCGGCCGCCGAGACGGCGAGCGCGATCAGCGCGGCCCAGGCCCACGCGCCGCCGGGCACGACCGCGAAGGCGATCCAGGGCGCGAAGGCGAGGAGGTACGCCACGGGGGCTCCTTCCGAGAGCGTCGGACGGTCCGACGATTCGACATTCCACTTGTGACAGGTCGAAGTTAGAAGGTCCTATCTTGACCTGTCAATCGTGAAGGGTCGTGATAGACCTGTCGCGGGGATGATCGATCGGCGGCCCGGACCGTCGCACCGGAAGCGAGGGGCGATCGCATGAGCCTGCGACACGCGCTGTTGGGCCTGCTGCGCGAGCAGCCGGCCAGCGGCTACGACCTGATGCAGGTCTTCAACGCCTCGCTGCACAACATCTGGCCGGCCACCCAGAGCCAGGTCTACTCCGAGCTCAACAAGCTCGCGGCCGCCGGTCTGCTGACCGCCTCGGCGGAGGGTCCCCGGGGCCGCAAGGAGTACGCGCTGACCGAGGCCGGCCACGTCGAACTGCGGCACTGGCTGCTGGAGGTCGAGACCGACGTGCACCCGCGCAGCGAGGGCCTGCTGAAGGTGTTCCTGCTGGGCGCGGTTTCCCGCGAGCAGGCCACCGGCTTCCTGGGGTGGCTGGGGGAGATGGCCGCCAGGGACGTCGCGGCGATGGAGGAGCTGGAGACGTCCATCGAGTGGGAGGACGAGGACCTGCACGTCTACGGACGGCTGGTGCTGGAGTTCGCCAAGCGGCTGGCCGCCATGAGCCGGGAGTGGTCGGACTGGGCCGTCGAGCAGATCGCGCAGAGCGATAGCAGGATCCTGGACGGGCCGCCGTCAGAAGGCTGAATCGGGCTCTCTGGCGGCCGCGTTCTGAGCCGAGGCCCTAGATGTACACCTAGATCCCGCCGCTGAGCCGCAGCTGTGCCAGCCCCGCCAGCACCACCGACACGAAGCGCGTCAGGTAGTCCTCGTCGACCGGCTGCCCCTTGATCAGGATCCGGTGCACCAGCGTGCCGCAGATCATGTCGAAGATCAGGTCGATGTCCGTCTCGCCCTCGACCTCGCCGCGCCGGCAGGCCCGTTCCCAGGCCTCGTAGACCAGGTGCCGCTGCGGGTCGATGACCTTGTCGATGACCTTCGCGCGCAGCGTGTCGTCGCGGTCGGCCTCGGCGGACAACGCCAGCAGTGCCGCCTGCGTCTCGGGCAGCTGAAGCAGCTCCACGTACTGTCCGACGGTGGCCAGGGCGTCCTGCAGCATCGAGCCGCGGTCCAGGACCTCCAGGTGCGAGAACAGCTCGGCCATGGCGTCCACCACCAGGTCGGCCTTGCCGGGCCAGCGGCGGTAGAGCGTGGTCTTGGCCACGCCGGCGCGGGAGGCCACCTCGGCGATGGTCAGGTCGGGCCAGCCGCGTTCGGCGAGCAGGGCGCGGGTCGCGGCCAGGATGGCGGTGTCGGCGTCGGCGTTGCGCGGCCGGCCGCGGGTGCGCGCCGCGGCCTGCGCCGACGAGCCGCGCGGGGTGTCCTCGGACCCGGACGCCATGGCTGCCGCCTCCTTCTGAAGTCGCTCGCTGAAGTAGCCCGTCGTCGGATGCCCGTTATGGCTGTCCGTACTCGCCGGGTCCGGCCGCCGGGTTGTTAACCCGATCTTCACGCGCCCCGGTCTTTTGCGATACGCTTCGTCGCGTATTCTTAATGATCAGTCTTGCTTCCACGAGCGGGACACGCAAGAGCGCCGACCTCCCCTCTAGGTGGGGACCTAGAGGGGGGCTGGTGGCGCGTAGCGCCTCCCTAACGGGCGGCGGTGGGTGACGGGTGGGCGGAGTTGGCGTGAGGTTAGCCGGAAAGGGGAGGATGGCGCCATGAGACAGCGACCTCAGATCCCCGGGATGGCCGCCGGCGGAGGCTCCGGCCTGCCCGCCTCAGCCCTGCGCGGCGTGGTGGACCTCGGGGCCCTCGCCGCCAAGCCGCAGGCCGCACCGGCCGCGCCGGCCCAGGCGGCCCCGGCCGACGGTTCCGGCCCGGCTGCCGACGGCACCGGCGCCATCGGCTCGCCCCTGGTCTTCGACACCTCCGACGCCACCTTCGACGCCGACGTCATCGAGCGCTCGATGACCGTCCCGGTCGTCATCGACTTCTGGGCCGAGTGGTGCGGCCCGTGCAAGCAGCTCTCCCCGGTGCTGGAGCGGCTGGCCGAGGAGTACGCCGGCCGCTTCGTGCTGGCCAAGCTGGACGTGGACGCCAACCCGCAGCTGGCCCAGGAGTTCGGCATCCAGTCCATCCCGATGGTGATGGCGGTGGTCGGCGGCCGGCTGGTCCCGCTGTTCCCGGGCGCGGTCCCGGAGGCGCAGGTCCGCCGCTACCTGGACGAGCTGCTGCGGCTGGCCGCCGAGAACGGCGTCACCGGCACCGCCGACGGCCAGGCCCCCGAGGAGCTGCCCGAGCCGCCGATGGACCCGGCGCTGGCCGCGGCGTACTCGGCGCTGGAGGAGAACGACCTCGACGGCGCCGCGCAGGCCTTCCGCGACGTCCTGAACGCCAACCCCGGCGACACCGAGGCCAAGCTGGCGCTGGCCCAGGTCGAGCTGATGCTCAACACCCGGGACCTGGACGTCGACCAGGTCCGCTCCGACGCCGCGGCCAAGCCCGACGACGTCGCGGCCCAGATCGCCGCCGCCGAGCTGGACCTGTCCACCGGCCGGGTGGACGAGGCGATCGACCGGCTGGTGGCCTTCGTGGCCCGCAGCGCCGGCGCGGACCGGGACGCCGCACGGGTGAAGTTGCTCGACTTCTTCGAGCTGCTGGGCCCCGAGGACCCGCGCACCGCGACCGGCCGGCAGAAGCTGACCAGGGTCTTGTTCTGAGGCTTGTCGAGAATGCCCCGGCCGGGCCCGCACAGGGGTTCGGACGCGGGGTTCTCCATGGCCTGCGAAAACGCCCCCGCGCCTGATCAAGACCGGCGCGGGGGCCTTCATTTTACTTTTTCTTTGCCAAGTGTCACACCGGCTTGACGGCTCGTCAGACTTCGGATGAGAGCGGGGTCACAGCCGGGGGAATCGGGCGGTTTGTCCGTAGTTTGCAACTACACAGCGTGTCTAATGAGCCGTCAGTTCTTCTTTATGAGCCCTCCGGGTGCCCTCGGCGGGCAAAGAGCGTCCCTCGTTCGTGTTACCGGTCGGTAACGAACCCCTTGTGCGCCGGGCGCGAGTAGACCACGATCACATCCGCTCGGTCTGTTAATCCGACGATCCCCGAAACGATCGCGCGGGCGGCAGGTCCCCACCGGGTCGGCAGAGCTTCTCGTCGCTGCCGTTCGCCGAAGGCCCTCACGGGTCACCTCGGCCCGCATGCCGCGGTCCGGCGCGCGCTGGACCCGTCCCATCCGCTCGTGGAGGAGTAACGCATGAAGGACGCATTGGGCTCCCAGGTGCTGGGCGGCACCAAGTGGAAGCGCTTCGCCCTGGTGATGGTCCCCACCGTCGGCATCGCCGGCGCGATGACCGTCGCGATGGCCCAGGGTGTGCTGGCCAGCTCGTTCGCCGTGTCCGGCCAGCGGTTCGAGGTCTCCGCCGACCAGCTCGACGGCCAGACCTTCGCCCAGTCCGGCGACGTGGTCGTCGACGCCAACGGCAAGCCGCACGCGGTCGCCGTGGCCGGCATCAAGAGCGCCACCATCACCAACATGTGCCAGTCCGTGGTCGTGCCGATCCCGGTCCTGGGCAACCTGTCGATCATCCTGCGCGCCGGCGGCGGCGGCACCCCGGTGCAGGCCACCGACCTGGTCCTGGACGCCGACCAGGTGAACGCCGACGCGACGTTCACCGGTGTGACCATCGGCGCCAGCGCCGCGGACATCGCCAGCAAGACCGGCATCCAGGGCTTCGACAAGCACACCGGCAACCCCGACGGCTCCACCACGCCGTTCGCCGCCGGCGACTTCGGCCAGGTCGTGGACCACGCGGTGCTGACGGACGTCAAGCAGACCGCCTACTCCACCACCGCCGGCACGATGGCGCTCAAGGGCCTGTCGATCTCGGCGAACCTGAGCGCCCAGGGCTGCTACTAGCCTTCGGCCTCTTGAGGCTCTGAAGGGTCTGAGACAGCCTGGAGGGCGGGCGCGAGTAGGGCGCGCCCGCCCCACCCATTCAGCACATGTCGGGAGTAGCCGTGAGCACCATCAACGCCGAATTGTCCGGGGGCGAAGAGAACGTCCTGGCCAGAGGTTGGCGCGGGTTCAAGGTATGGCGCCGCTCCCGCCCGTTCTGGGCCGGGCTGTGGACGCTGCTGGCCGCCCTGGAGCTGTGGAGCATCCCGTTCCTGCAGCCCCTGCTGGTCCAGCACAAGCTGAACATCAAGATGGCCGGCATCGCCGGGGTGTCGACGATGGCCATCACGCCGGCGCTGATCATGATGGCCGCCGCGATGTGGTTCGCGCCCGGCTACCGGGTGTTCGCCGGGGTCTTCACCCTGGTGTGCGCGCTGCTGTCGATGGTGGTCTCGAACTTCGGCGGCTTCCTGCTCGGGATGCTGCTCGGGGTCTTCGGCGGCGGGCTGGCGTTCTCCTGGACGCCCCGGATGACCGAGGAGCAGATCGCCGCCCAGGCCAGAGCCGAACGGGCCTATCGCGACGCGCTGTCCGGCGACATGCCGCCCTCGGCGCGCGCGCCGCTGGGCCAGGCGGGCGCCGAGGCCGCCGAGCAGGCCGCCCCCTACCAGTTCGAGGCCGACTCGTACCCGGCCGCCGAACCCATCCCGGGCGTCGCGGGTTACCAGGGCACCAGAGGCGAGATGACCTCGGCCCTGCCGCAGACCGGCGACCCGACACCCGCCGAAACGGTTCCGGCCGCGCAACCGCGGGACGCCGTCCCGCCGCTGCCCCGCGCCGAGGACACACCTCTGGGGGCTTGAAGTCTTGAGTGCCACTGGCAGCAACGGAAACGAGAACACCGCCGGGGACGCGCGGGCGGGCCGATCCGCCGAGCACGACGCGGTGCTGCACGCCCTGCTGCGTGCCCGCCGCGACGCCCCGGCGCCGGTCCCGGGCGTGTTCGGCCTCGACGCCGGGCCCGAGCCGGAGCCCGACGAGGTCCCGCTGCGCTCACGCGGCGGCGGCGTGAACAAGCCGCGCGCGGTCGTCCCGACCTCGCTGCTGGCCGCCGAGGCGGTGCGCCTGGTCGACTCCGCGCACACCAAGCGGGCCCGCATGGTCTCCGCGATCGGGCTGCCGGCGGTCTTCCTGGCCGCCACCGGCGTCGCGGTCGTCCCGACGGTCGCGAACGCGGCCAGCGCCTCCTCGTCCGCGCCCGCCGCGGCGTCCACGAACTGCGCGCCGGGATCGACCGCGCAGGCCAATCCCGGCATCAAGGCCGCCCCGAGCACGGCTCCGAGCTCCGCGCCCACGTCCGCGCCGAGCTCCGGCTCGACCTCGAGCTCCGGCTCGACCAAGGCGAAGACGACCCCGAAGACCCCGGGCGCCCCGCAGCCGTCCTCCGGCTCGACCACCGCGCCGCCCGCGGCGCCGTCCTCGCGGCCCTCGAGCGCGCCGTCCGGCACCACGGCGCCGGCCAAGCCCTCGCCGACCGGCGTCCCGAGCGTCCCGGCGCCGACGTCGAGCACCTCGACCAAGCCGGCCGCGCCGACCAGCACCCCGAGCCCGAGCTCGAGCTCGTCGGCGCCCTGGTGGGACCCGCTGGGCTGGCTGGGCACGACGGTGGACGGGGTGTTCAACCCGGCGCCGACCTCCTCGTCGACGAACTCCACGGTGAACAAGCTGTCCGCCGCGCCGGCCGCGAACCCGGCCTCGGACCCGAGCTCGTCCACGTCCCCGTCGCCGATCCTGTCGATCGGTCTGGGCGGCTCCTCGTCGAGCTCCTCGAGCCCGTCCGGGGCGCCGACCTCGAAGCCGAGCACGCCGACGCCCACCACGCCGCAGCCGACGTCGAGCGAGTCGAAGCCGTCGACGCCCGCGCCGACGTCCACGAGCTCCTCCTCGGCGCCGAGCACGGCTCCCCCGACGTCGAGCAGCTCCTCCGGTGCGCCGGGGACCATCACCTACCAGGGGAAGACGTACCAGCTCCCGGCCACGTCCTGCGTCGCGGCCGCGGCCCCGGGCGCCCTGCGCGAGGTCGAGTGGCACCTGGACGCCAGCTCGCTGACGCTGACCAACCAGAAGTTCGAGGGTTTCCAGGACGTCAACACCGGCGACGGCAAGACGGTGCAGGTCATGGTCATCCACGCGGACCGCGTCGACGTGACCGACATGGTGACCTACAACGAGGACGGCAACACCAAGGTCTACTCCGACGGCGGCAAGGGCAAGAACGTGAGCCTGACCAACGTCACCCTGCACGTCCTTCAGCAGAAGGGCGTCATGGACCTGCCGATCATCCCCATCCCGCTGGGCGAGGTCACGCTGGGCCCGCCCGGAGAGGCCGGGACCGACCCGACGAGCCAGCTGGTGATGGGGCTGCTGCAGCTGAACCTGCCGCTGCCGCCGGTCACCTTCAAGGACGTCCACGTCGACCAGTACACGCTGACGTCCGACACGCTCAACATCCCGCACTTCAACGTCGGCCTGAACGGCTCCACGCCGCAGTACTGAGCCGCGGGCGCCGCGACACCCATACAGATCACCGAGCCCGTGCCCGCCCTCCCGGCGGGTACGGGCTTCTGCTTTGATGAGAAGTCCCAGAAGAAGTCCCAGCAGAAGACCCAGAAGTAGTCCCAGAAGAAGCCCGTGACCCGGGCTCGCGAGAAAGGGCCGGCGCCGCATGGGCGAGTTCGTACGCGTGGAGATTGACGGAGCGGTGGGCGTCATCCGCCTGGACCGCCCGAAGATGAACGCGCTGAACGTGCAGGTGCAGCGCGAGCTGCACGAGGCCGCCGAGCAGGTCGGCTCCGACCCGGCGATCCGCGCCGTGGTGATCTGGGGCGGCGAGAAGGTCTTCGCGGCCGGCGCCGACATCAAGGAGATGCAGGACATGTCCTACGCGGACATGGCGCAGCACTCCGTGCGGCTCCAGGACGCCTTCAAGGCGCTGGCCGCCATCCCCAAGCCGGTCATCGCCGCCATCACCGGCTACGCCCTGGGCGGCGGCTGTGAGCTGGCGCTGACCGCCGACTTCCGGGTCGCGGCCGAGGACGCCAGGCTCGGCCAGCCGGAGATCCTGCTCGGCCTGATCCCCGGCGCCGGCGGCACGCAGCGGCTGCCGCGGCTGGTCGGTCCGGCCAGGGCCAAGGACCTGATCTTCTCCGGCCGGCAGGTCGGCGCCACCGAGGCGCTGGCCATCGGCCTGGTGGACCGCGTGGTGCCGGCCGAGGACGTGTACAAGACTGCTGTGGAGTGGGCCGGCACTTTCGCCGGGGGTCCGGCGTTGGCCTTGAAGGCGGCCAAGGAGGCCGTCAACCACGGGCTGGAGGTGGATCTGGACACCGGTCTGGAGATCGAGCGCCTGCAGTTCACCGGGACGTTCGCCACCGAGGACCGGACCGAGGGCATGCGGGCGTTCACGGCCAAGGAGAAGGCGGCGTTCACCGGGCGCTGACCCGGTCCGACCAGACCAGACCAGACCCGCCCGAGCACGACCCGCGGGCCCCGCAGGGCCCGTGGGCAACCCGACCAGGCCAAGGGAGGCCGCACGGCCATGGAACAGCTCCCGCAGGCGGCCCAGGCCCGGATGGACGAGATCCGGGGCTCCGGCACCTGGGGCTCGGCCCTGACCACCAACGAGTTCGCCGCCGTGCGCGCCGCCGGCTTCGAGCCCGTCGGCCAGGTCCTGGGCTCGTGCGTGTACCACCTGGGCTACACCGGCGCCTACAACTGCCCCGGGGCGTGGATGGGCGGCGCCGGCTACACCTCGACCTCCACCGGCCGCTACTCGGCCTTCGGACCGCTGACGCAGTCCCTGTACGAGGCCCGCCGACTGGCGGTGGACCGGATGAGCACCGAGTGCTCGCTGCTCGGCGGGGACGGCGTGGTCGGGGTCCGGCTGACGATCGGGCGCTTCCCGGCCGGCGGCCTGGAGTTCTCGGCGATCGGCACCGCGGTGCGCGCCGCGAACAGCGCGGTGCGGCCGCGCACCCCGTTCACCTCGCACGTCACCGGCCAGGAGTTCGCCAAGCTGGTGATGAACGGCTGGGTCCCGGTCTCGCTGGTGCTCGGCATCGCCATCGGCACCCGGCACGACGACTGGTGGACCCGGATGTCCTCGCGCCGCTGGGCCGGCAACCAGGAGGTGTCCGGCTACACCGACCTGGTGAACCAGACCCGCCACGCCTCCCGGGCCGAGCTGGCCCGGAACGTGCGGGGCGTGCACGCCGACGGCGTCGTGGTCTCCTCCATCGAGCTGGAGATCCGGGAGCGGGAGTGCCCGGTCACCGACGGCCAGCGGGACCACATCTGTGAGGCGACGGCGATCGGCACCGCCATAGCGGCGTTCAAGAGCAGCCGGCAGCCGCCCAGGACCGGCTCGCTGGCGATCATGTCGCTGGACCCGGAGCGGCGCGCCGCCGCCCGGCGTGAGACGTCAGTGCGATACCTGTGACGCGCATCAGCATCAACGAGGGCTGGAGAGACGAAGATGGCTGACAAGATCGCCCACACCGCCGAGGGCGTGCCCGAGGACGCCATGCGGCGCCTGGCCGAGCTCAAGCCCGGCTCGCCCGGCTCGATCTTCACCTCGGACCTGTCGGTGAACGAGTTCCTGCTGGTCAAGGAGGCCGGGTTCCGGCCCCTGGGCCTGGTCCTGGGCTCCTCGATCTACCACGTCGGCCTGCAGGTGGCGCGCTGGGGCAAGAGCCAGGAGCTCGACGTCCTGAGCCAGGCCATGTACCACGCCCGCGAGCTGGCCATGTCCCGCATGGAGGCCGAGGCCGACGCCCTCGGCGCGGACGGCATCGTGGGCGTCCGCCTGGAGGTGGAGTTCAAGGAGTTCGGCAACGACGTCGCGGAGTTCATCGCGATCGGCACCGCGGTCAAGGACGACGGCAGCGGCCAGCACGGCACCGTCACCTGGCGCAACAACAAGAACCAGCCCTTCACCTCGGACCTGTCCGGCCAGGACTTCTGGACGCTGATCCGGGCCGGCTACGCCCCGCTGGGCATGGTCATGGGCTCGTGCGTCTACCACATCGCGCACCAGCGCTTCGGCGCCGCGCTGGGCAACATCGGCAAGAACGTCGAGCTGGAGCAGTTCACCCAGGCCCTGTACGACGCCCGCGAGCTGGCCATGGCCCGGATGCAGGCCGAGGCCGAGGCGCTGCACGCCGAGGGCATCGTCGGGGTGCAGCTGCGCAACCACAGCCACACCTGGGGCTCGCACACGACCGAGTTCTTCGCCCTGGGCACCGCGGTGCGCCCGCTGCGGCCGGACCACCAGATCGAGCGGCCGACGATGGTCCTGAGCCTGGACTAGACCGCCGAGGAACCCCGCGCGCGGGGTGGAGCCGCCCCACCATCCCGCGCGCACCCGAACAGTGGTTGAGTAAGCGCTATGAGCACTGACAACCT
Source organism: Catenulispora sp. MAP12-49 (assembly GCF_041262705.1). Lineage (NCBI taxonomy): Bacteria > Bacillati > Actinomycetota > Actinomycetes > Catenulisporales > Catenulisporaceae > Catenulispora > Catenulispora sp. MAP12-49. The sequence continues at coordinate 34,186 of NZ_JBGCCP010000056.1, forward strand.
GCCGGAGCCGACCGCCGGCGACGACGGCGTCTCCGCCGAGCTGATCGCGGCCTCCCTGCGCGCCGACACCGCGGACCTGGAGGTCTACGCGCGGGTGCTGTCCGCCAACCTCATCGAGACCCTGCCGCCCGGCGCGGTGAAGCTGGAGCGCAAGCGCACCCTGGCCGACCGCGCCGCCGGCCGCGAGGGCCGGGTGGAGTCGGTCGACGTCACCCTGGGGGAGCAGCGCATGACCCTGCGCCTGGCCAAACACGGCCCGGTCGGCGAGGTCTGCAAGGAAGTCCGCGGCATCGTGCTGTCCCGCCAGCAGGTCGGCCTGGACGTCTGGATCCAGACCCTGTCCGCGGCGATCGCCGACGCGGCCCGCTCCAACGCCCGCGCCCGCGAGGTCCTCCAGCGCTTCGTCCTGGGGGAGTAGCCCCGGCAGGCTCTGGCCCATGTCACGAGTCGGCAACGGCGCGCCCTTCGAACTGGCGCGCCAAGCCGCCGATTCGGCAAAGTGGCGAACCATATATGCCTGCCACACGGAAGCACGGTGCTCATGACCACGCCGCTGGACCCCGGGCCCGACCCGGAACCCCCGGGGCAAAGGCGCGGCCTGGAGAGCTACCCGGAGTTCTTCGCCTACCCGATCGACCCCGACGTCCACGAGACGGCGCTCATCCCCCGCATCCGAACCGGAGCACCGCTACCGTATCAGAAGCCTTATTCACCACCCCCGCCCGCCTTTGACGACCGCACCGGACGTGCGGCGATGGCGAACACCCCGGACGCCGAAGGCGCCCAGCCGACAGCCCAGCCGGCGCCCGCGTACCCGGACGCGTATCCGGAGACTTATATAAAGGACAAGCCCTCGGCTTACTCCTCCCCGGTCCCCGAACCGCGAGCACCGCACGGATCGCCACTGCCCCGGATGCCGCGGATGCCGCGCGGCCAGGCGCCGGCGCAAGCGGCGAACCCGCCTTCGCAAGTGCCGGAAACCTCAACGCCGCATACGCAAACGACGGCACCGGCGCAGCAGCCGCAAGCCCCGCTTTCGCAAACGCCGCCTGTTCAGCCGGGGCTTTCGTATGGGCAAGCCCAGGCGCCCTCAACGCCGTCGCATCTGCAAGCTCCGGTAGCGCAAACGCTGTCTTCGCGCCTGCAAGTGCCGGCGCCGCCGTCGCAAGCGCAGCCGTTCTCGGCGATGCCGCAGACACCAGCTCCGGCGCCGCTGCCGCACATGCCGCCGCCGCCCGCGCAGACGCAGGCTTTTTCGCCGCAGCCGCAGTCGCATGGGCAAGCGCCGCCAGCCTCTACGCCGCCGTACCAGCAGACGCCGCTGCCGCACATGCCGCCGCCGCTCGCGCAGACGCAGGCTTTTTCGCCGCAGCCGCAGCCGGAAGCCTCCCCGCTGCCGCCCCCGCTGCCGGCCCCCGTACCCCTGCCGCCGCGCCCACCCCGTTCCCGCTCCGCGCGCAAGCCGGGTCGGCGGCGGGCCAAGCGGAGCCTGGCCGCCACCCTGTGGCCGTTCCAGGCCTTCGCGCGCCCCGTGCCGGCGAAGGCTCAGAACGCCGCGCACATTCGCTCCCGCTCCACCACGGCCACGGTCTGGCGCAAGTTGCGTGCCGATCGGGCCGCGGTGCTCGGTGGCTGCACCGTGGTGGTGCTGATCCTGCTCGCGGTGTTCGCGCCGGTGGTCACCGGGTTGTTCGGGGTGACGCCGAACGCGCTGCATCCGGAGCTCACCGATGCCACCTTCGGGCCGCACGGTGGCTTCGGGGGGATCAGCTGGGCTCATCCGCTCGGGGTGGATCAGCGGATGGGGCGGGACATTCTGGCGCGGCTGTTGTACGGGTCGCGGGTGAGTCTGCTGATCGCCGGGGGTGCGACGTTGCTCAGCGTCGGGCTCGGGGTGGCGCTGGGGGTGCTGTCCGGGTACCTCGGGGGGCGGGTGGACCTGGTGGTCATGCGGGTCGCCGACGTGTTCCTGGCGTTCCCCCTGATGCTGTTCGCGCTCGGACTCACCGGGGCGCTGTCCGATCAGGCCTTCGGCCTGTCGGGGAACGCGCTGCGGATCGCCATCATGATTTTCGTGATGGGCTTCTTCAACTGGCCCTACATCGCGCGCATCGTGCGTGCCGAGGTGCTCTCGCTGCGGGGGCGGGAGTTCGTCGACGCGGCGCGGGCGATGGGGGCCTCGACCCGGTGGATCGTGGGACGGGAGCTGCTGCCGAACCTGTTGGCGCCGATCCTCGTCTACACCACCCTGCTCATCCCGGCGAACATCGTCTTCGAAGCCGGATTGTCCGCATTGGGCATAGGTCTGAACCCTCCCGCCTCGTCGTGGGGGCAGATGCTGACCGACGCGGTCGCCACCGTGTACACCGACCCCGAGTATCTGATCGTGCCGGGCATGGCAGTATTCATCACCGTGCTGGCGTTCAACCTGTTCGGCGACGGGTTGCGGAACGCCACCGATCCCACCGCACAGTGACGCTTCGCGGCACGGCGCTAGCCATGAAGAAGGAAACCGCTGTGATACCAAAGCCCACCCGTCTCCCACCACCGCCCGTCAAGGAGACGCTTCGCGTCACAAATAAGATTCGGATCCGCGCGGGGGCCGCCGCCGCGGCGCTCGCCATGGTCCTGACCGCCTGCGGCTCGAGCAGCGGCGCGAGCGCGGGCTCGACCATGGGCCCGGGCTTCGACCTGGCGGGCAAGCAGGTGCTGAACCCCTCGACAAAGACCGGCGGAACCATCAACCTGGTCTCCTCGCAGTCGTTCGACTCGATGGACCCCGGAGTCACCTACTCCGCGCAGACCTGGAACCTGTTCCGGATGTTCGCCCGGCCGATGATGGCCTACAACCACACCCCCGGGGGCAACCAGATCGTCGGCGACCTGGCCACCGGCCCGGGCGTGCAGAGCAACGGCGGCAAGACCTGGACCTACACCCTGCGCGACAACGCCACCTTCGAGGACGGCACGCCGATCACCTCCGGCGACGTCCGCTGGGCCATCGAGCGCTCCAACTGGTCCTCGCTGGTCGGCAACGGCCCGACCTACTTCCACAACATCCTGACCCCGCCCGGCGACCACCGGTTCGACAACCTGGACGTCTACAAGGACGGCGACAAGCTCTTCGACAACATCATCGTCACCACGGACCCGAAGAAGATCGTCTTCAACCTCCCGCAGGCCTTCGGCGAGTTCGACTACGTGATGACGCTGCTGCAGACCGCCCCGGTCGAGCGCACCGTGGACCAGAAGGACTCCGGCGACACCTACGCCAAGCGTCCGATCTCCACCGGTGCCTACAAGATCGCCAGCTACTCCCCGGGCAAGGAGCTGAAGCTGGTCCGCAACGACGCCTACAACCAGCAGTCCGACCCCGACCACATGCACACGGCCCTGGCCGACTCGGTCGACGTGCAGCTGGGCGTGGACTCCGGCGAGCGCGACCAGGAACTGCTGGACGGCCAGGCCGACGCCGACCTCGGCTCGGCGCTGACCGTGGCCAACCACGCCAAGGTGCTGCAGGACCCGGTGCTCAAGTCGCAGACCGACGACGCCCCGGACTACTCGATCGCCTACTCCTCGATCAACACGCAGCTGATCGGTGACGTGTCCTGCCGGCAGGCCATCGAGTACGCGGTGGACAAGAACACCGTGCTGAACCAGCTCGGCGGCCAGTGGGGCGGCACCATCGCCACCAACCTGCTCACCCCGGGCATCCCCGGCGCGGTGCAGTTCCCGACCTACACCTACAACCCGGCGCAGGCCAGGACGCTGCTGGCCAAGTGCAAGGCGGATTCGCCGGGCCTGTTCGACGGCTCCGGCACGCTGAGCTTCAAGATCGCCGCGCAGACCAACGCCCCGGACCTGCAGAACGCCGCGACCGCGATCCAGTCCTCGCTGGCCGGCGTCGGCATCAGCACCCAGGTGACGCTGTTCCCGTTCGGCCAGTACAGCCAGTACTGCGGCAACCAGGCCTACGCCAAGGCGCACCGGCTGGGCATGTGCCTGGCCAACTGGGGCCCGGACTGGCTGACCGGCTACGGCATGCTCGACCAGCTGGTCACCAAGAACGGCATCGCGGCCACCGGCAGCCAGAACTACGCGTTCCTGAACGACTCGACGGTCAACGACCTGGAGAGCGCCGCGCTGGCCAGCTCCGAGCCGACCACCCAGCAGCAGGACTGGGTCAAGATCGACCACCGGGTGATGGACCTGGCGGCCGTGGTCCCGCTGATGGACCGGCACATCATGCGGTTCCGCTCCGCGCGGCTGACCAACGTGATGATCGACCAGGCCGGCAGCGGCGGCTACGACCTGTCGGTCCTGGGCCTGAAGTGACCCCCTCCGCGCGCCGCGCCGGCGCCGGCCAGAGCCGGACCGGCGCGGCGCGCGGACCGAAACCATTACGAAATCCGGGGAGCACGCGGGCCGTATGACGACCTTCCTCCTCCGGCGGGCCGCCACCGCCGTGATCCTCATGCTCGCCGTGGTCCTGGTGACCTTCCTGGTCTTCTACGCGGTGCCCGCGCTCGGCGGGCGCACCACGGACCAGCTGGCGGCGCAGTTCGCCAGCAGGGACCCTTCCCCGGACCAGCTGCTGCTCATCAAGCACCGGCTGGGCCTGGACCAGCCGCTGTACGTCCAGTTCTGGGACTACCTCAAGGCTCTGGTGGTGGGCATGGACCTGCCCCCGGGCTCCGGCGCCGCGCACTGCTCGGCGCCGTGTCTGGGCTACTCCTGGCGGCTGCACGACTCGGTGATGTCCCTGATCCTGGACCGGCTGCCGGTGACGGTCTCCATCGCGGTCGGCGCGGCGGTGCTGTGGCTGGTGCTCGGCGTGGCCTCCGGCGCGGTCGCCGCGATGGCCCCGGGGGGACTGGCCGACCGCGCGATCCGGGTGGTCGCGCTGCTCGGGGTCTGCCTGCCGGTGGTGTTCATCGGCCCGCTGGCCCGGTCCCAGCTGGCCTGGCTGTTCCCGTCGGTCTCCTATTACTCGTTCCTGCACAACCCCTTCATCTGGGCCGACCATCTGGTCCTGCCGTGGGTGACGCTGGCGCTGGGCTACTTCGCGCTGTACACCCGGCTGACCCGCTCGGGCATGATCGAGGCGTTGTCCGGCCAGTTCATCCGCACCGCGCACGCCAAGGGCCTGCCGGGCCGGCGGGTCCTCTGGCAGGCGCTGCGGACCACCTTCCCGACCGTGGCCACCGTCTTCGCCATGGACCTGGGCCTGCTGCTGGGCGGGGCGGTGCTGGCCGAGAAGATCTACGGGCTGCACGGGATCGGCGATCTGGCGCAGAACGGCGTGGACGGCCAGGACCTGCCGGTGGTGCTCGGCGTCACCTTGTTCGCAGGGCTCTTTATCGTTGTCGCCAATTTCGTGGTCGACGCCGCCTATGCTGTCCTGGACCCGCGCATCCGCCTGGACTGACGCGCCTGGACTGACGCGTCGGGGCAGGGGCGCCGCGGCCGGCCGCCACGGCGCCGGTCGGCGCGCAGTGTCCTCCCGCCTACCTTAGGTAGCTGATCACTTCCCCTCTAAGGCACCCGCTGTCAAGGGGCAAACGCCTAAGGAATCGGTCTGTCGCGAGTAACACCCCGTTAACCCAAGGGGTGGTTACCTCCCACTCCTGGGGTGCCGACACCGCCCTCTGATACCCCGAAACAGCTCGGTGACCGGGCGATCCAGGATTGATCACAGTTCGGACAAGGCTGCCCCAACCCCCTAGCCAAGCCGGGGGGCGAGGCGCCACTCTCCTGTGGAGGGCCCCGGCCCGACAGTGCAATGTGCAATACCACCGGCGTCTCGCTTCGGGGCGGTCGCCGGGCGTGATGCGATCACGACTCCGCCCTGCCTGACTCTCCGGTGCGCTCACAAGGCCTTCCGAGTCAGACGACCACCGAGGATTCACATGACAACGCTGCCAGGGGACGCCTCCACCCTGCACGACGACTTCGGCGATGACGGTGCCGGCGCGCCGGACCCGGGCACGCCGGCGGCGAAGGCCATCGAGGGTCGTTCGCTCACCCAGATCGCCTGGTCGCGCATGAAGAAGGACCGCGTGGCGATGGCCGCGGGCGTCATCATCGTGCTGCTGGTCCTGATCGCGATATTCGCCCCGCTGCTGGCCTCGCTGTCCGGGAACTCGGACCCGAACCAGCAGTTCATGGACAGCATCGACCCCAACACCTCGATGCCGCTGGGCTCGGCGGGCGGCATCAGCTCCACCCACTTGCTGGGCCTGGAGCCGGTGATCGGCCGCGACGTGCTGACCCGGGTGCTGCTCGGCTCGCGCATCAGCCTGCTGATCGCGACCTCCGCCTCGCTGCTGTCGCTGATCATCGGGATCGCGATGGGCGTCATCGCCGGCTACTTCGGCGGCTGGATCGACACCCTCATCTCCCGCATCATGGACGTCTTCCTGGCCTTCCCGCTGCTGCTGTTCGCGCTGGCGCTGGCGGCCATCGTCTCCGACCACGCGTTCGGGATGTCCGGCGACACACTGCACATCGCGATGCTGATCTTCATCATCGGCTTCTTCGGCTGGCCGTACGCCGGACGTATCGTCCGCGGGCAGACCATCGCCCTGCGCCAGCGGGAGTTCGTGGACGCCGCGCGGGTGCTGGGCGCCAAGCCGCGCCGCATCATCATGCGCGAGCTGATGCCGAACCTGGTCGCCCCGATCCTGGTCTACGGCACGCTGCTGATCCCGGCGAACATCCTGTTCGAGGCGGCTCTGTCCTTCCTGGGCGTCGGCATCCGCCCCCCGACACCGTCCTGGGGCAAGATGCTCAACGACGCCATCTCCTACTACCGCGTCGACCCCGCGTTCCTGATCATCCCGGGCGCTGCGATCTTCATCACGGTCATGGCCTTCAACCTGTTCGGTGACGGCCTGCGCGACGCCTTCGACCCGAAGGCCCACTAAAAGAGAATTCCCCCGGCGTCGCACCGCCGGGGGCCAGGCGGACTCACACCCGCCGCCACCTGCGAGATCAGCAAGATCAGATGCACAGACACCGAAAGCATCCCACATCCTGGGATGCCGGGCTGACCAAGGGGGTCCACCCGTAATGAACCGCTCCAAGCTGTTGGGAGGCGTCGCGCTCGCCGCGTGCGTCGCCCTGGCAGCCTCGGCGTGCTCCAGCTCGAAGACCAATTCCAACTCGAGCAACACGCCGACTGCCGCTGTAACCACCCTGCCCTCGGGCAACACCAGCGCCGCCACCGGCTTCAACGCCGCCGTGACCGGCATCGTCAATCCCAGCAACGCTGAGGGCGGCACGCTTCGCCTGGTGGACCGCTCGGACTTCGACTCCCCCGACCCGGGCAACACCTACGACGCCTTCTCGTGGTCGATCATCGGTGACTGGGCTCGTCCGCTGATGACCTACGCGCAGCAGCCCGGCACCGCCGGCTCGAAGGTCGTCCCGGACCTGGCCCAGGGTCCCGGCGTGGTCTCCAACAACGGCCTGACCTGGACCTACAAGATCAAGCCGGGCGTGAAGTACCAGGACGGTTCCGTCGTCACCTCCGCGGACGTCAAGTACGCGATCGAGCGCTCCAACTGGGGCCAGGACACCCTGGTGAACGGTCCGGCGTACCTGCCGCAGTTCGTCCAGGACACCACGAAGTACCAGGGTCCCTACAAGGACAAGAACCCGAACGACGGCGTCTCCGGCATCACCACGCCGGACGCGCAGACGATCGTGTTCAACCTGACCACGCCGTTCTCGGACTTCGACTACCTGATGGCGCTGCCGGGCTCGGCCCCGGTGCCGCGGACGAAGGACACCGGCGCGGACTACTTCAAGACCCTGCTGTCGACCGGCCAGTACAAGATCGACAGCTACCAGGTCGGCAACGAGATGGACCTGTCGCCGAACCCGAACTTCGACCCGAACACGGACCCGGACAAGCTCCACGTCCTGCGCGCCGCGAAGATTGTGATCAAGCTCAAGCAGGACAAGGCGACGATCGACGACACCCTGTTCGACGGCTCGGCGGACGCCGACCTGACCGGTGTCGGCGTGCAGCCGGCCACCCAGACGAAGATCCTGGGCGACCCGAAGCTGAAGGCCCAGTCCGACTCCGCGTACGCGAACTCGACCGAGTACTTCGCCATCAACACGATGCAGAAGCCGTTCGACAACGTGAACTGCCGTCAGGCGCTCGAGTGGGTCATCGACAAGTCGACGATGCTCACCGAGGCCGGTGGCACCTTCGGTGGCGGCGACATCGCCAGCACCCTGGACCCGCCGACGATCCCCGGCTGGAAGGCCGGCGACCAGTACATCACCCCGGGCAACAAGGGTGACGTCACCAAGGCCAAGGCCTCGCTGAAGTCCTGCCAGGCGGCCGAGCCGGACGCGTTCAACGCCGACGGCACCACGAAGGACACCTTCGAGATCATGACTCGCGACAACTCCGTGAAGGAGGCGAACATGGTCCAGACGGCGCAGACCAACCTGAAGTCGATCGGTATCAACGCCACGATCGACACCAAGCCGTTCGACAAGTACAACTCGCAGTTCGCGGGCAACAAGCAGTACGTCATCGCCCACAAGGTCGCGATCAGCTTCATGAAGTGGGGCGCGGACTTCCCGTCGGGCTACGGCTTCATGTACTCGCTGCTGGCCTCCTCGGCGATCCACGACTCCGGTGGCTACAACCTCTCGTGGGACGCCGACGCGACGATCGACAACGACTTCAAGACGGCGCTGAACGAGAACGACCCGACGCAGCGTGGTGCCGACTACGCGGCGCTGGACCACCAGGCCCTGGCCGACGCTCTGGTCGTGCCGCTGGTCTGGGACAAGAACCTGGTGTACCGCCCGTCCACGCTGACGAACGTCATCTTCAGCCAGGGCTACGGCATGTACGACTTCTCCGCGATGGGCGTGAAGTAACACTCACCCCGTCGAAGGCCACTACCCTTCGCTTTCACAGATAGGCAGGTGAAGGCAAGGAACCCTGGTGGCGCCGGGGCGGACCCACAAGGTTCGCCCCGGCGCCTCCGGGCGACCGCCGCCGCACTCCGTGATTACCTACATCATCAGGCGTCTGTTCTCAGCAGTCGTGCTGCTGTTCGTGATCTCTATGATCACTTTCTTCATCTTCTACGTTTTCCCACGCCTGGGCGGGCAGACTACGGAGTCGCTGGCGGAACAGTACGTCGGTAAGACCCAGAACCCCGCTGCGGTCCAGGCGGTCATCCACCGCTTCGGGTTCGACCAGTCGGTCTGGACACAGTACGGCCGCTTCGTCAAGGGCATCTTCGTCGGGTACGACTACGACACCGGCACGCAGATGTCGCACTGCCCGGCCCCGTGCCTGGGCTACTCCTTCAAGACCAACGAACTGGTGACCCACAGCATCAGCCAGTGGCTCCCGGTCACGATCTCCCTGGCGATCGGCTCCTCGATCCTGTGGCTGGTCTTCGGTGTCGCCGTGGGCGTCGCCTCGGCCCTGAAGAAGGGCACCGTCGTCGACCGCGCCGGCATGATCACCGCGCTGGTCGGGGTGTCGCTGCCGGTGTACTTCGTCGGCCCGCTGCTGTCGCTGGTGTTCGTGGTCAACTGGCATATCCTGCCCGACCCCGGCTACGTCAAGTTCCTGCAGGACCCGTGGGGCTGGTTCACGCACCTGCTGCTGCCCTGGATCGCCGTGGCGTTCGGCCTCGCGGCCCTGTACGCCCGCCTCACCCGGGTCGGCATGCTGGACACCATGAACGAGGACTTCATCCGCACGGCGCGGGCCAAGGGCCTGCCGGAGCGGACGGTCATCTTCAAGCACGCGCTGCGCGCGGCTCTGACCCCGATCGTCACGATCTTCGGGATGGACCTCGGCTTCGCCCTGGGCGGTGTCGTGCTCGCCGAGCAGGTGTTCAACCTGCCGGGCATCGGCCGTGAGGCGGTCGACGCGGTGGGCCAGTCCGACCTGCCCGTCATCCTGGGCGTCACGATCGTGGCCAGCGCCTTCATCGTGCTGGCGAACCTGGTCGTCGACCTGCTGTACGGCGTCGTCGACCCCCGAGTGAGGGTCTCATGAGCAACGAAGCATCCGAGGCGATCGTCGAGGACATCGCGCTGGAGAACACCAGCCCGCGCGGGTTCCTGGACGTGCGCGACCTGAAGGTGCACTTCCCGACCGACGACGGCGTGGTGAAGTCCGTCGACGGGATCACCTTCCAGTTGGAGCGCGGCAAGACGCTGGGTATCGTCGGCGAGTCCGGCTCCGGCAAGTCGGTCACGTCGCTGGCGATCATGGGCCTGCACCGCACGGCCAACGAGAAGAAGAAGAAGCGCGGCGCGCAGGT